>CAYVQS010000008.1:13521-16481 GCA_964453195.1 Microcaldota archaeon
TCGGGAACGCAACCCGGGTTGAAAAAATTCCGCATGAGGTCCAGCGCGCCGAGAGTTCAGCGCGCCTGGCGCAGGCAATCCTGCACGGCGCCGCGCCCGAGCCGCTGGTGGATAAAATCATCGAGCCGCCGCACGCGCCGCCCCGCGTCTCGCTCGTCCTCGAAGGCGCCGACAGGCGGGTAAGGATAGATGCCGTTCCCTTCGGAGTGCTGAAATGGCGCACGCCGACACGATGGAAGCTCGAAGTCCGCGCGAAAGGAAGCCCAAAATTCGTGCAAGACGTCGAACAGCACCTAGCCGAGGAGCACGGCGTGCTGCCCGCGGAAATCAGGCGCGCGGTCCAGCTCAGGCGGCTGTGAGGAAAATGCGCTGCGCGGCAAGGCTAGAGGAATTAAAGATAAATAGGAAAATCACGAACGCGACGCGAGCTTGATGTCCTCGCTTGTTATGGTCTTGCGGCCGGCGTGCTTGGCAAGCTGGACCGCCTTCTGGGAAACGTCGATGGCAACGTCCTCCAGAACGTCGGCCAACGCCTCGGCCGCGTCCTCGGAAACGCGCTCGGCGCCGGCCTTTCTAACCAATCTTTCAACAGGAGCCAAGGGCAAGTCAGTCATAGAACGCACAACCTCCACAACAAAACGAATAAGGAAGAATATTGCTCGGATTGCTTAAAAACCTTGCCGCCGGGCTTGGAAACCGGCAGAACCGCCCGCAGGAGAGCTCAACTCGGCCATTCCAAGAAGCCCCGGGCGTATTTTCGGGTTTTTCCAGAGTGGAAACGGGGTTCGAAAACTCTTTTTTAACGCGCCGGGAATAATGCCTGTCGGCACGTGTTGGAAGCAGGCGGCGCGGTTTGGGAGAAAAGACTGAAATGAACGTTGCGGGTTTCGAAGTTGCGCTCAAAGGCGAGATGGAGCTGCGCGACTACCAGGTCGAGGCGGCAAAAAACGCGCTGTCCAAGGGCAACACTCTTGTCGTGATGCCAACTGCGCTTGGAAAGACGTTCGTCGCCGTGCTGGTGATGGCGCGGCTGCTTTGGGAAGAGAGGCAGAGCCGAAGGCCGGCCGGAAAGTTTTTGTTCCTGGCCCCGACCAAGCCCCTGGCGGTGCAGCAGGCAGGCAGGCTGAGGGAATTGCTGGACGTCGGCGACGAGGACGTCGTAGTGCTGACCGGGGAGATGGCGCCGGGCAAGCGCGAAGAGCTGTGGAAAGGCGCAAGGATAGTCGCGGCGACGCCGCAGGTGGTTGAAAACGACCTGATGACGCGCAAAATGTCGCTTGCGGAGTATTCGCTCGTCGTGTTCGACGAGGCGCACCGCGCGGTCAAGGACTACGCGTACTCCTTCATCGCCAGGCAGGCGATTGCCGAACAGGGAAGGCGCGGAAAAAACGAGCCGCTTTTGGTCGGGCTCACCGCGTCGCCGTCCTCGGACCGGGAAAAGGTGCGCGAAGTAGTCGAAAACCTCGGCATACGGCACATAGAGATAAGAAGCGAGCACGACGCCGACGTCGCCGACTACGTGCAGAAAATCCGCGTCGACTTCGTGTTCGTCGACCTGCCGCAGGAGTTTTTGGAAATACGCGCGATTCTCGAGGAAATGCTGCGAGAGAACCTGCAGGAGCTGAAAAAAACGGGGCTTTTGCAAAGCGCGGCAGTGCAGCACGTAAGCAAGCGGGAACTACTTGAACTGCGGATGAAAATCATCGCGCAGCTGAACCTGAGAAAAGACCCTGCGCTGTACTCTGTGATGAGCGTGCAGGCGCGGTGCATGAACCTGTCGCACGCAATCGAAGTGCTGGAAAGCCAGGGCACGAAGAGCCTGGCGGCGTTCGTCGACTCGATGGCCGAGCGCAGGCAGAAAAGCAAGGCGGTCTCGGCGCTTTTGGACGACTTTCGGCTGAAAAAGGCGTGGGCCAAGGCCGACAACCTGGCAAAAGGCGGAGTCGACCACCCCAAGATGGAAAAACTGGCACGGATAATCGAAGACGCCATTGCCAGAAATAATTCCGTCATCGTATTTGCCCATTTTCGCGAGTCGGTCAAGAAAATAGCAGGGGAACTAAACAAGCTTTCGGGCGTGTCGGCGCGGGAATTCGTGGGGCAGGCCGGCGAAGGCGGAATGTCGCAAAAAGAGCAGGCCGCAATGGTGCAGGAGTTCCGGGAAAAAAAATTCAACGTGCTGGTTTCTTCAAGCGTCGGGGAGGAGGGCCTGGACATTCCCGCAGTGGACTTGGTGGTGTTCTACGAGGCCGTGCCTTCCGAAATCCGATCTATCCAGAGGCGGGGAAGGGCGGGCCGCGTCAAGGCCGGACAGGTGCTCGTGCTCGTGGCGCGGGGGACGAAGGACGAGGCTTATTTGTGGATAAGCCGCGCCAAGGAAAAGAAGATGAAACTGCAGATGCAGCAGCTGAAACAGGAACTGGAAACGAAAATCGAGACGGACTCAAGCTCCGCGGCCGACTTTTCCGACCAGCGGAAAATGAAGGACTTCTTCTGACGCGGCCAATCGGGCTGAAAAAGATTTATCTGGCTCGCCTGCATCCTATTCCCAATGGAAAAACGGGGACAGGGCGCGTTCGAGTACATTTTGATGCTGGGCGGCACGCTGCTCGTAGTGGCGGTAGTAATCCTGGCAATCAGGGGACAGCTTTCCGGCACTGGCCAAAACGTCAACCAAAGCACAGGAACTGCCAAAACGCTGACCTGCGCACCCACCGACATGGGGCAATATTCCCCACAGATGCTTGCAAGCTGGCGCTTTTCAGAGGGCACTGGCACCACCACTATCGATTCCAGCGGAAAGGGAAACGAGGGAACGCTTGCTGGCGGCGCGTCCTGGACCGGCGGAAAATACGGAAACGCCATTGGCTTTGACGGAGCAAGCGGATATGTCAACCTTGGAAGCGGGACTGCGCTTAACGCAGGAACGAACAGCATCACGATAATGTTCTGGGAAAAAA
>CAYVQS010000009.1:0-10209 GCA_964453195.1 Microcaldota archaeon
ATTCCCGTTTCCCCTTTCTTTTTTCCCTCTTTTCCCGTGCGCTTTTTATTGTTGCCCCGCCTCTTCTTACTGATGAAAACCCCGATTTGCGAAGTGTGCGCGGCCACGGGTTCGCTGTGCGCGTCGTGCCAGTCCAGGCTCGACTCGGGCGAGCTTTCCGAGTTAGACGTCCGGCTCTCGCAGAATCTGTGCGACCTCGAAAAGCGCTTTCCCCTCTCCGCGGTCGAAGTCGAAAAGTGCTTCGAAGCCCCCAAGCTCGTGGTCATAGTCTCGTCCACCGACCCCGGCACCCTCATCGGAAAAGGCGGCCGCGTGGCCTCCGAACTCTCGAAAAAGTTGGGCAAGCACGTCAAGATAATCGGCTCCCACCAGGACCGCCATTTGGCGCTTGAAGAGCTCCTCGCGCCCACCAAGCCGCTTGGCGTCAACGAAGTGTTCCACGCCGGCGCCAAGAAGTACAAGGTGCGCATTCCCCGCCGCGACAGCCACCGCCTGCCCATGCCCCTCGACACGATCCAAAAGGCCCTCGCCTACCTCTATTGTGCGCCCGTCGAAGTAGTTTTCGAGTGATTCCCTTGCCGCAGACCGTTTCCGGAAAAATCCTGCGCAAAATCCTTCCCGCCCGCGAAAAATGGAGCCACAAGGGACAGTACGGCAAGCTCTTCGTCGTCGCAGGCTCAAAACGCTTTTCCGGCTCGCCAATCTTCAACTGCCTTTCGGCCTACGGCGCCGGCTGCGACCTGGTCTTCCTCGCCGCGCCCCGCCGCGCCGCCGACATTGCAGCCGGCTACGCGCCGGAAATAATCGCCTATCCCCTCGACGAGGACTATTTCTCCGCAAAATCCATTCCCGCAGTGCTCCAGCTTTTCAGCGACTATTCCCCCACCGCATTCCTGGTCGGCGGCGGAATGTGGCGCGAGCGTGAAACGCTTGCCGGAATACGCGAACTGCTGCGCAAAACCCCGCTGCCCGCGGCAATCGACGCCGACGCAATCCGCGCAGTCGCCGACGACCCGTCGTGCCTCAAGCGCAACCGCCAGACAATCCTCACGCCCCACTCCCGCGAAATGCAGGCCTTGTCCGGAGAACTTCCATCGGTTGACTTGAAGCAAAGAGTCAAACTGACGCAAGCCACTGCCAAAAAGTTAGGCACTACAATCCTCCTCAAAGGCGCCGTCGACGTGATTTCGGATGGCGACAAAGTCGCGTTAAACAAGACGGGCTGTGCCTTCATGACCAAGGGCGGCTTCGGCGACACGCTCGCCGGCATCGCAGGCGCGTTCCTCGCCCGCGGCGCGTCTCCCTTCGACGCTGCCTGCGCCGCGGCCTACGTCAACGGCAAGGCAGGCGAACTCGCGGCGAAAGAAAAAGGCGAAAGTTTGTTGCCTACGGACGCGATTGCCTCTTTGTCCCGCGTCCTCCGGTGAAGCGCGGCATCTAATCAGATGAGTAGCGACAGCACTATCGGCAGCGTGAAAAGGCTCGCCAGTGTCGACGCGAAAATCATCGACGCGACTTCTTTCGACTTGTTCGTGTACTTGGCGGCGAGCACGAAGTTGTTGACCGCCGACGGCGTGGCCGAGTTGAGCACCAGCACGCCCCTCATTACTCCCGTTATTCCGAACAAGTAGCACACGGCCAGCGCCACCGCCGGGCCCGCAATTGTCCGCAGCAACACGTTGAGCGCGGGAAGCTTGAGCGATTCGCGCTGCAGCCTGACCTTGGACAGCTGCATCCCGATTATCAGCAGCATGAGGCCCATGGCGCTTTGGCCAAGCAGGTTGACGACGTATTCCACTGGCGCGGGAAGCGCGGTGCCCGTGACCGAGAACGCGACTCCGAGGGCCACGGAGTAGATCATCGGCACTTTCAGAAACTCGTACCATTTTACGCGGGCGTCGTTTCCGCAAATCATCCTGATTCCAAGCGAGTACATTAGGAACGCGCTTGCCGCGACGAAGAAGCCGCCGTATGCGAGGCCGCGCTCGCCGAACGCGAGGAAAACCAGGGGGAATCCCATGTTGCCGTTGTTGGAGAACATCGCAGTGTTTACTAGGAGCCGCCGCCTGCAGTCGTCGAGGCCTGCGATTTTTGACACCGCGTAGGCGAGTGCGGCCATTGCCAGCATTATTGCCGCGGCCCAGAACGTGGTTTCAATCATTCCCGCCTCGAACTTGACGCGCGCAATGCCGTAGAAGGCGAGGAACGGGCTGAGGATGTAGAACACGAGGTTGGCGAGCGTCTTTTCGTCGAACTTTTGCGTCCTTCCGTAGGCGAAGCCCAGCCCCATTATCATGAAGACCGGCGCGACAATCGACAGAACCGTTTCCAAGGCGCCCATTTTGCTCCAATTATGAACCGCAAGCCTGAAATAATGCTTTCGCCAGAATCTTTGCCGTGGAAAACAGGCCGGCGGACAGAACGGGGCCGAAGATGGTCTTCGAAAGGGCCCTTGACAAGCTTGGCCAGAACGGCTATTGCGTGGTGCCGAACTCCTTTCGCGTCAGGTCCCGCGGAAGCAGCTTTTCCAAGGCGATTTTTCACGTAGTTTCAGAGGGCGCAAACAGAGACGCCAACCAAAACCTCCGGGATTTCATCCACGGGCACATGCAGGAGGCCGGCGCTTTCGTTGACTGCCAGGTGGTGTCCAGCGCCAAGGGGCGCCGGACGCACAGCGTGGCAATGACTTTTTCCAGGGGGACGGGCGCGGTTCCGCAAGAAGTAGTGGATGCTGCGCGGAAAAAAATCGGGGTTCAACCAGGCTACGAAAAGCCTTAGCCTATGAGCAGCGCGGGCTTGAACGGCGCCGCCTTCTCGGCCTTGGCCTTCAGCCTTTCGTCTTTCTCGGCGTCCTCTTCCCTGAACACTTCGACCGCGCACCCGAACGTCTTTTCAAGCATTTCCTTCTGGTTGCAGAGCAGTTCGTACTCGTCCATCTTCGGAAGGCCCTCTTCCTTGTAGAAATTGACTGTCTTCGACACGCCTTTCAAAAACGACTCCACCTGCTTTCCCCTGGCCTTGAGTTCGGGCCGCGCCATTGCCTCTTTCATCAGGCTTGAAAAGTCGAATTTTTCTGCCGCTTCCTCGACCGCCTTCTGGACAAGCTCCCTCTTCCAAGACGCGGCGGCGACGAACGAAATTTTCGCAGGCTTCTCGTTCTTCGTGACTTCCAGCACTTTCCGCACGTCCTGGCAGAGCGACTCCAAATATTTTTCCTCTTCTTCCAGGCCCGCATCAATTGACGAGTCGTCGCACTTGGGGAACGCGGCGCTGGACGCGAATCCTTTTCCGCCCATTTTTTCCCAGAGCTCTTCCGCGGCGTGCGGCGCTACCGGGCAGATCATCAGCGCCGCAGCCTGCAACGCGTTGCCAAGCACCAGCCTGTTGGGCTTTTCCGTCCTTGAAAGGTATCTGCGGATGCTGTCGCACAACTGCGAGAACGTTGTGAGCGCGGCCCTAAACCGCAGCTCTTCGTAGGCCGCCGCCATCTTCTGGCTTGCCGAGTTGACCCTGCTTGCCAATAATTTCTCTTCCCGCCCCGCTTCCTTTCCGTCCGCCTTCTTCCACTCTTCCAGCACGTCGAACAAAAACTCCAAGAGCCTGCGGTTGGATTTGAGAGAGTCGAACTTCCAGTCCGCGTCGGACAGCCCCTCGCTTGAAGTGATTATGTTGAGCCGGAACACGTCGGCGCCGTACTCTTTTACCAGGTCGGCCATCGGGAAGATGTTGCCCTTGCTCTTGCTCATCTTCTCGCCTTCGACCTGCACCCACCCGTTTACCGAAATGCCCTTGGGCCAGTGCTTTTCCCGGAAAAGCGCGGTGTGGTGGAAAATGAAGAACGTCAGGTGGTTTTGCACGAGCTCGACCGCGGAGTTCCTCATGTCGACCGGGTAGAAGTAGTCGAACTCCTTTTTCATCTCGAGAATGACGTCTTTTTTCAGGCCCGACGCGGCCTCGGCGTCATCCAGCGTGCCTTCCTCGTTGAAGACGTAGTCGAACAGCGCGTCGGGCAGGTTCTTCGGCTCCAATTTCCTCTCGTTGACTATCCTCGCAATGGTGTAATACGCCATGTAGATTGTGGAGTCGGAAAGCGTCTCGACAATCCATTCCTGGTCCCACGGAATCGGCGTTCCAAGCCCGCTTCTGCGCGCGCACGCCTTGTTCTCCAGCCACTCCACCGTGTTTTCGAACTGCGTGCGCACTTCCTCGGGCACGAGCTTCATTCCGCCCAGGCACCTGCGCGCCTTTACCTTCCATTCCTCGTCGCCGAACTTCAAAAACCACTGGTTCTCCAGCACCTTGACGAAGCACTGCGTCGTGCACCTGCACACCACGGGGTTCGTGCACTCCCAGATGGAATCCGCCCTTGCTTCCTTCTTCAGGTCGTCGGACAGCTCCTTCTTCACCGCCCCAACCGCAACGCCGGCGTACTTTCCACAGTTCTTCTTCAGCACGCCCTTGTGGAATTCGCTCTTGTAAACAAGCGACGTCGCCTTCTCCAACTTTTCCCCGTCCTTCTGCGACGCCGCGCCGACCTGCCTCGACGCCTCGACTGCGGGAAACTCGCCGAAACCCGGCACCTCGATAAGCGAAACCGGCCTGATTGCCCGGACTTCGCCGGCGTCAAGCCCGTATTTCTTCAGTTCAGAATCATTCTTCTTCAAGTCCTCGAGCGCAACATAATCGTAAGGCGCGTGCGCGGGCACGCTCATCACCACTCCGGTCGCGTTGGCCGGGTCCACGAACGCCGCAGGCAGAACAAGCACTTTTTCGCCGGTAACCGGGTTCACGCACTTCCTGCCCACAAGGTCCTTTCCCGCCACTTTTCCGACAACCGAAACCTTCTTCTGCTGCTCCTTCAGCTTCCCGGCTGCCTCGGCGCTCAGCACCCAGTTCTCGCCGCCGACCTGCGCAACAACGTACTCGACGCCCGGGTTGACCCAGACGTTGACGACTCCGAACACGGTCTCGGGCCGCAGCGTGGCCGGAGTCAAAACCGTCCCGTCTTCCATCTTGAACTTGAGGACGATGAACTCCACCGGGCTCTCGCCCTCGCCCTTGAGCCGGTCGTGGTCGCCAGTCGGGCTCTTGCAGTGCGGGCAGTAAATTACCGGGTGGGTGCCCTGCACCACGTACCCCTTCTTCCTCAACGTGTTGTACTGCCATTCTATGAAGCGCGAATAAGCCGGAGTCATCGTCGTGGTGATGAACTTGCGCCGCCAGTCAAGCGCAGAGCCCACCGCGTTGAGGTCGTCGATCCACCGGTTCATCCAGAACCGCGCCACGTAAATCGGGCCGTTCAAAAAATTCTTGAGCTCGGCGTCGGGCACGCCGTACTTCTTGAACGTGCTTATCTGGTCCGCATCATTCTTCTGCAGCCGCTCTATCGTCCCAAGAATCGGCTCGCCGGTCGCGTGGAACCCCTGCGTCCACAGCACGTCGTAGCCGCACATCCTCTTGTACCGCGCAAAAGCGTCGGTCCTTAAAAACGAGTACGCGTGCCCGATGTGCGGCGCGCCGTTGACGTAAGGGTACGGAAACGTCACGAAGTACTTTTTCCTCGCGGCTTCGCCGGGCTCGCTGTCCTTCCAGCCCTTGGGCACGTCTGCCTCGAAAAGCCTTGCATCGCGCCACTTTTCCTGCCACTTGGAGTCCAGCGCGCAAAAGTCCACGCGGGACTCGCCGAGCGGGTGCTGTTCAATCGCCTTCTGCGCTTCGCTCTTTTCGTCCAATCCAATCACTATTTTATCCTAGGAATGCCAGTTACTAATCCATGAAAAAGCGAAAACCCGCCAACGCCAAGGGGGGCGCAAGCCTTCTTCCACTTGGCCTCGGAAAAGATAGTAATTCAGAGTTGTTAAACGTATTAAAATTTGTCGCCTTGTTCGCCCTCGCCTTTTTCCCCCTCCAATACGCGCTCTCCTCAACTCCCACTCTTTCCGCAACCGCCGCAGGCTCCGCCAAGCTTTTGCTCGACCTTTCCGGCAGGCCCGCAGGCCTCGACCTTTCCGGCCCGACGCCCGTGCTTTCGGTTTCGGAAATTTCCAATCCCGTGGAAATAATCCCGCTGTGCTCGGGCGCCACCGAACTTGCGGCAGTAATCGCCCTCGTATTCGCATCGGTCGACCGGACGCCAAAGCGGAGGATTGCCGGGGCCATTGCCGGTTCGCTTGCAATCCTCGCCTTCAACCCCGCGCGCATATTCCTCACGCTCTCGCTTTACGATTCCGCCAATCCCGTGGCGTCAGTGTTCGCCCACGACGTCCTGTTCCGCTTCTCCCTGGTAGCCTTCATCGCCGTCTTCTACGCAATCTGGTACTACTGGGACCTGCCGCGGCGGAAGGAAAAATAACCCTGCCCGTTTCAGGCGCAACAACTAGCAATAAATATTCCGGCTCAGTCGTCTTTTTCATGCTTGGGAAAAAACGCGGCTTCGTGGCGGCGCCGCTGATGGGCACGGTGATTTTCCTCATCGCCGTGGTGTTCGTCGTCAGCCTCGTCAAGACCGAGTCCTCGGAAGTCTCTAAAATCGCGAACGACGCCTACCACAACAAGCTCGTCTCGCTCCTCGAGCTCTACCGCTCCGACACGTACGCGCTTTTCGTCGACGGCCTGCGCCAGAACATCGAGGACTGGCTAGTGAGCCCCGGGTGGCAGAACTTCGGCGACATCGGGTGCGAACGCACCCCCGGCGCCCAGTGCGACATGCCCTATATAGGCGGCGGCGCCAAGGCCTTTCCCGCGTCCCCGACCGAGCGGCGCGACCACTGCCTGCAAACCAGCGAAACCATCACGAACATAGTCTCCACCGCGGGCGCCTCGGACCACCGTTATCTTGACGGCCTCAAGGACCTGCTGCGCGAAATGCGCCTCGAAAACTCGGCGGGCCAGTCCAACCCCGTTTCGTTCGAAGGAGTAACGTTCAGCTCGGTCACCGTCCCCAACGCCCTGAAAGACTGCTCGAGCACCGTCGCCGGCTTCGACAACCGCGACGCGTGCAAAAAGCTCCTGCCCGGTCCCGTAATGGACTGCAATTATTTTTCCAACCCCCAGGCCGCTTCCAATCCCAACGCGCCGTTCCGCTGCTGCAAGGACGTCGCCGCCGCAATTTCCGCCGGCGGCTGCCCGAACGCCGCCGACCAGGTCAAGGGCTGCGAGTCCGGCATCTTCTACTCCCTCGTCAAGATACAGGATCCCGACATCTATCCCCGCATGCCCCGCATCCAAGTCAGCGACAACTTCGGCAACACCATCCGCTCCGGCGCCCTGGGGGAGCAGGACCTCTACCTTCCCATCCGCTATCCATTATACAAATACATGGACCTGTCGTTCAGGTTCTACAACATCCTGCTGCACGGCAACGGCAACTGGCAGGCCGAGCCCGCGGGCGCCTCGCCGGGATACGACAAAATTTCCGCGTCTGCCATGAAGAACCGCCTGGACGCCCTGTGCGGCAACGGCCTGTTCGGCAAGCTGAGAAACAGCCAAAGCACGAATCCGGAATACGCCAACATCTCCGCCGCCTTTTCGCTGTGGAGCCCGTCCGGCCTTCCCGACGGCCTGGTCATCCGATGTACGCCCCGGCCCGGCGTGCACATGGGAACCAATGCCAATGCCGACAAGTACGATTCCAACGAGGCCACCCTGAAAAAAGACCTCAGCTCCAGCGGCACAATCACGGACTACGCGGGCGCGCAGTCGTTCCAAATCACTTTCATCGACCACGACCCCCGCAACCGCGTAAACGTCGACACCGAGAACAAGGTCCAGTGGACCGCGAAGTTCAAATGGAAATCCTGAACCCCCGTCAGGCAACCTTGAATTCCCGGTCCAGCACCAGGTGCGAAGCGAACCCCGCCGCTGCCCCGGCTCCCAGAACAATCCAGTCCGCGACTCCGGTTTTCCACGCAACGGCCGCCACCAGGCCGGCGTAAGCCAGGCACGCCGCGAACGAGTGCATTATTCCCCGGTGCCGGGGCTTGATTTTGGGAAGAAGCAAAGCCGCCGCTGCGCCTGCGGCCCCGGCCGCGACGATTGCATTCGCCGTCCCCGACGAGCCCTGCGCCAGGAAAAAGACAACTGCGCCGCACGCTCCGACGAGAAACCCGCTGATTGCAAAGTACTGCCTGGAGTTCTCGTGGTCGGCGTCGGGAAGAACTGCGCCCAACAGCGCGACCGCCAGCAGCGCGGGCGAGAACCCGGCGCCTGCAGCCATCAACAGGCAGAACGCCGCGAAGCCCGCCAGCACGTGCGCCTTGAAATTCATTTCCTTTTTTCCCCGTTTCGGCTTTCGTTTAGATGCACGCCGCTTCCCCTCTTTAAAACTCGGTTTTGCCCCCGCCGCCGTTCCATACGTTTTTAAACAATCTTTTTCACTATTTTTCATTACGGAGGAGAGTGGGCAATATGGGCATTACTGAATCGCTGAAACAGGCTTATTTCGCAGTCGAAGACCAGTACTATGCGCTGATGGACTTTCTCGACCAGAGCATCGGCGTTCCCGTGTACTCGTTCTTCGTCGACCCCATAGAAAACCGGGGCATTCCGTCTTTTCCCGTCGCCGTCCTCCTGTTCCTCCTTCTGGCGGGCGGCATTGCCATGCTCCTTTCTCCCGGCGCCGCCGACATGCAGATAGTTGTCCGCGCCGCCGACGGCTCGGCCATCGAAGGCGCGTCGGTCTCGCTCCTCGTCGACGGCCAGGATTTTGACTCCAGCGACACGGACTTGGACGGCCTCGTGGCGTTCTCCAACGTCCCCACCGGTAAGAGAGTCACCATAGAAATCTCCAAGCAGGGCTACAAGGCCGTTTCCAAGAACATTCCCAAGTTCCTCCCCGAAAACAAGGACGTCTCCATCCGCCTCGAGCCCGAGACAATTCCGCCCTCCACTTTGAAGATGCTGGTGCGCGTAGTTGACTCCAACGGAGATTTGCTTGAAAGCGCCCAGGTGTCGTGCTACGCCGGCGCGACCAAGGCCTCGATTTGCACGTCCCAGAAAACCGGCGCCGACGGCTCCGCCACGCTCTCGTTCTCGACAAGCGAGCCCATAGTCTTCTTCGACGTCAAGAAAGAAGGCTACAAACAGATTCCACTGTACGCCGCCAACTCCAACGCCGGCATAGTCGAAATCAAGCTCTCGCCCCTCGTGGACGAGCCCAAGACCGTCAAGCTCACGGTCAAGGTCAAGAACAAGGCCGGCGACAACGTACTTGCCGACGTCACGCTGCGCGACTACTACGGCGACAGCGAAAAGACCCAGCGCACTTCGGGCGGCCAGGCCGTGTTCGACGTCGAACAGGGCTCGGACGTCTACATACTCGCCTCCCCGGTCGGTTCTGACGCCGACAAATACAAGAAATACGACGGATCCACAAGCCACAAAGTCATTGCCAAGGAAGACTCCATTTCCGTCTCGCTCGAAGACAAGCCGCCCGGCTCCACCGCCAAGCTAAGGATAAAGGCAGTAACCGACGAAGGCGCGCCCATCGCAGGCGCGCTCGTCACGGTCTACAACCACGCCTCGAACGCGCTCATAGAATCCGGCAAGACCTCGGTCGACGGCACTTACGCCATCGAGCTGTCGCGCAACGACTCCACAGGCCACGCCATACTCTACTACGTCACGGCCTACAAGAAGGACTACTATCCCGGCCGCATGCTCTCGCTCAAGGCCGGCGACGAAAAGGACGTCACGCTCTCCAAGATGGTTTCCGGCTCGTACGGAACAGTCCAGGCCAAGGTTTCCGACGCCGACGGCTCCGCGGCCGAAGGCGCACGCGTCCTCGTACTGACTTCCGACGGCTTCCACTCCGGCTATCCCTCGGTCCTCACCAACTCCGACGGCCTCGCCAACATCACCGAAATCTCCTCGGTCGCAGAATACAAGCTAGTCGCCTCGCTTGGCACCCGCAAGGGGGAAAGCGGAGCCTTCAAAGTCCCCGCCGACTCGGTCAAGATAGTCAAGGTCGAAATCGAGCCCACGCTCGGCACCACAGTCGCCACGGTCTTTGACCTTGCCGAGAAAAAGCCAGTTGCCGGCGCGCAAGTAATAGCCTATTTCAACGACAAGGAAGCCGGCAAGTGCACGACCGCCCTGTCGTCCGACGGCAAGACCGCGTCGTGCCAGTTCGACGCCATCTCCAACGTCAACCTCCTCATCTTCGTCAACGCCTCGGGCTACGTGCCCTACAAGGCGCATCCCTTCGTGCTC
>CAYVQS010000009.1:10219-13223 GCA_964453195.1 Microcaldota archaeon
GGAAAAGCAGCTTGACGCGCCCCTGCTTGACTCCAAGTACCAGAACGACTTTCGCGTCGAATTCGCAGGCCTCTACTACGGCGACCAGCAGCTGCCCGACAACAAGCTCGACAAGGGCACGTACTACTCCGCCAAGTTCATCGTAAACTTCCCGGCAAACTCCTCAGGCTCCCGCGGCGGCTTCTACGTCCGGCCCGGCAAGAAGAACGTCGCCTCCACGGCCTCGGCCGACGACGACAAGGAAGTCTTCGTGCTCAAGGGCGCCGACGACGCCACGCTGCGCGGCACGTCCTACAACACCGGCGGCACGTGCGGCGCCGAAGAACTCGAACAAGAGTCCGAGACCGGCTTTTACAAGTGGGCCGAATACCAGTTCCCCGCCTCCGAGTTCTCGACCGGCACCAAGGAGATCATCGTCCCTCTCTTCGTCAAGCCCTCGGCCAAGAAGGCCGACAAGCTCTCGCTCGACTACCGCGGCTACATAGTCGTCGCCAACACTTCGGTCCAAAGAATCCCGTACGACTCCGAACTTGGCGAAGCCTGGCGCGTGCCCGGCAGGGACTCGTGCTACGCCGCCACTTCCGCCAAGGAGTTTTCCGTCCTCGAAGGCTCGTCGTGCTGCACCAAGGACGCCTGCATCACCGTCACGTTCAAGAACAGCCGCGGCGACTCGTTCGGCAACTACTTCAACACCAACGTCAACGAAACGTTCGAAACCGACTTCCAGGTCCGCACGTTCGAACGCGCCCGCAGCCCCGCAATCAAAATCTCGTCCCCCGACCGCCACGTCAAGTTCTACTCCTATTCCTACCAGACCGACGCCATGTCGCAGCCCCAGGCCGGCACCCTCGGCAGGACCGAGGAGTTCGGCTTCACGCTCACGCCCGCGCCCTTCGACCACGCCGCCGACGGCATCCTCTCGACGCGCTCCGTGCTGCGCGCAATGTCGTCCCAGCTGACGGTCTCGTTCGAGGACGCCGGCACCGAAGTGGTGTCGTGCAACGGCCTCCTCAACATCCAGGGCCGCGCCAAGATGAACATTGCGGCCGAGCCTTCGTCCATCAACGTCTCGATTCCCGCCGACCTCGTGGTCCTGCTTTCGGCCGACGCAGACCCGTCCCTCAAGATAGAGGACGCCACGATTTCCTTCTCCACGATTTCCGACGTGCCCAACCCGTTCGGCGAAACCTCGTCCAGCCTGCCCGACGGAGTCCAAGGCGGCGACGGCGACCAGGGCGTCAACGGCGAATACTTCTTCCCCGAAATCAAGGCCAACCGCCGCGGCGCCTTCCGCATCACCGCAACTCACGAAGCCTTCAACGAAACGTCCATCATCGTGCCCGCAGTGTCGACCGGCTTCCTCCGCCTCGAGCCCTCGTCCAAGGACATTTCGCTCTGCCAGGGCTTCGCTCCCGGAGTCAACGAATCCTTCAGGATTTCAAGCGTGCTTCCCGTAACGTCGCACGTCTCCATCACGGTCGAGTCCCCCGACTGCGCCGAAATCACTTCATCGGTCGTCCCGCTGGACTACCGCTCGGACAACGCGCTTGACGGCGGCACGTACTCGTTCGACATTGCCGCCGGCGGCAGCGCGCCCCTGAACATAAGCGCCAAGGGCTGGGGCGCCGCCTGCGCGCTCCAGGTCAACGCCGAGGGCTCGGACGGCTCGTTCGACTACGCCAAGATCACGTTCTCGCTTTGCAAGAAGGAGGCTTACGGCCTGTTCCTGCAAGCCAGGCCCCCAACCCTCGAAGCCAAGCCCGGCCACTGCGGCGAAGCCCGCGACTTGACGATTTCCAACAACGTCTCGACTCCCGACGGCGTAGTTCCCCTCTCGTTCAAGGCCACCGAAGACGTGGAGATTGCCGTCGCCGTGGTAAACGACACCACGACGTGGCGCAACCTTGAAACGGCGTACGACACGTACATGGACGAAAAGTCGTCCAAGGGCTTCAAGTTCCGCGTCACAAAGCACGACAAGATTCCAATCACCATAACGTCCAAGCCCATCGGGCTTTCGGACGAGCTAGTAATCGACTTCAACAACTGCGACGAGGACGACGGCAAGGCGCCGACAGTCACTTCCAAGGAGCCTTCGGGCACGCTTGAAAAGGACGCCAAGCAGGACCGCTATCCAATCGACCTGCAGGTGACTACGGACGAGGCCGCAAGGTGCGCGTATTCCGACAAGTCGGGCCAGGACTTCGACAAGATGTCAAGCACGATGGAATGGTCGGACGACGGCACTTCGCACAAGAAGACCGAAGGCGCCAAGGAAGGCGACAACACGTTCTACGTCAAGTGCCGCGACCTGTTCGGCAACACCATGAGAACCGACGAAGTCATTTCCTTCACCATCAAGTACACGGGCACCGAAACCCCGTCGCCCACAATCGAATTTCCCACCATAGTTCCCCCTGTTTTGCCAACTCCCCTCGGCGGAGAAACTCCCTCGGTTACTCCCGGTGGCGAAACCCCGTCGCCTTCTCCCGGAGAGGAGAAGCCGTGCATCGACTTCATTTTCGGCGACGACAAAGTCGCCGTGGACTCGCCCAAGACGCCGTATCCTCTCGCCCTGTCGTCGGTGATGCCGCGCGCGGGCGTGTGCATAAAGCTAATCAGCAAGGCTAGCCGCGACCTCAGCGGAATACTGCTTGGAGGCTCGGAGTGCTTCTCGCTCAAGAGAATCGACGGCGCCGCGTTTTCCGGCAAGCTTGCAAAGGGCAAGACCGAATCCTACGTCCTGGTGTTCGGCGCGGGAGAAGCGCTCAAGAGCTGCGCAAACTATTCCTTCGACAAGGCCGCCGGCGTCCTGAACTACGCGCCGCTGGGCTTCGACAAGAACGACAAGGCGAAAATCACGCTCGGCATCCGCGCAGGCCTCCAGGCCTCGCTAGAGTTCCAGGCCAAGCCCGTGGCAACCCAAATGGCGCTGCTGCGCACACCCATCGACCTCAAGCTTGACTGCCTAAGCGAAGACGTAAAGTTCGACGGAGCCCAGTTC
>CAYVQS010000009.1:13233-16174 GCA_964453195.1 Microcaldota archaeon
CGTCGATTCACCCAAGGGACTCACGCGCTACGCGCTGCTTTCCAGCAACGTCCTGCTCGCCGACGCCGAAATAACGCGCGAAAACCCCTACCCCGACTCAGGCACGGATGCATATAGCTCAATCAAGCAGCCCAGCTTCGACGTGACCGGAGAATACTTCGACAAGTTCGCGCTTGCAATAGGCGAAGCACACGTTCCAATCGCCATCCCCTCGCCGCTGCCCGCCGGAAGCGAAGTCCGCGCAATCCGCAAGGACGGCGAAGAAGTCAAGGCCACTACCCACGAAGACATGAAGACCGACTTGTCCGCGTCGCTTGCAGAAGTCAAGAAGCTCAAGGACGCGTTCAAGGACGAGTCATCGTTCTCGCTCGCAAAGACCTTGGGCTACGACGAGCGCAGCATCTTCGTCGCAGTAATGGAGGGCGGCTCGCCGCGCATCCTCCAGTTCAGTGTCGAAGACGCGGGCGTCAAGTCCGTCAACGACATCACCGCGACCTACGAATACTGGCAACAGGACGTCAACAAGGACAAGCTGCCCTACGTTTCGGGCACGTACCAGCCGAACCTGGCAATGATTGCGCCGCCGGGCCAGAAGGGCCACGTCGCGTTCTCCTCGAAGGACGGCTATGGAAAGGACATCTACGAAGAGTTCAAGAAGGGCAAGATCGCGTATTTGCGCGCGCTCAAGCCGAATGCCGAGGGCTTTGCCGCGTCCTGCAAGAAGGCGTCGCTGAAAGAGTCGGCGAACTGCCTTTCGGGCACTTCGTCGGACGAGTTCGGCGCCGACCCGTCGGCCTCGGGCTCCGCGGACTACGCGGATTCCGACGCCTACTGCAACTACGCCGCCAAGACCGTAGAGCACAACCCGAAAATCTGCTGCAAGTCTGGCTTCTCGTACGACGGAAAATGTGCCGAAAAAATCATGTCCTCGGAAGCCAACAAGCGGTGCATCCTTACCGCGGAAGGCGACGTGGTTTACGTCCCCTTCGAAGCGTCGGCAAGCGGAGTAGTCTCGGCAAAAGCGGCCAATATTTCCAAATTGGACGTCGATGCAATTGCGGACTTTTCCAAGGTCGCGGTAAAAGGTACCTGCCCAAGCGGCGACTCCAACTGCCAGGCCTGTTTCGTGGGAAAGAAATGCGACCAGGCAACTGACGAAAAATCCTGCCTCAACCGCAATACTGCCAAGGCGTTTGGTGCCTCGACGGACGAAAAGACCACATCTTACCTTTTGAATCCCAAACTGCGTTGCGTCTACGACTACCGCTGGTTCAACGAATGCACGCCCTGCGGCTTCTGGTCTCAACGCGAGCTCCGCGACGACATAGTATGCAAAGGCACGGGCTCGGTGAACTTCGATACTTGCTACCAGTCCTCGATTGTCGGGTTTATCACGGCAGGCGGAGGAATAAGCGCGGCAGCCTTGGTGGGCGTTAATGCAGTTCCCGTGGCCGGCCAAATAGCATCCGCAGTGGTAATAGTGGGCGGAGTCATTACCAGCTTTGCCCAGAACGTCATGCCCGAGTCCGAGAAGAAAAACTTCCGCGAAATCTGCACGCCCAATGGATATTATCCGGACGCCACCGCAGTCGAAATGTCCTGCAGCGACAACTCGTTCTCCCGCAACAACAAGAACGGGGAGAACTTCGCCGCAAGGCTAGCAGTGGGCCGGACAGTGATAGTCGGCACTCACATCTTCTCCGGTCCCGTAATAGGCAACAACAACTATCTCGAAGCCTGTACCCAGGCGGAATCCGCGCTGAGCGGCTGCTTCGGAATCAAGGACATCGAGCTTGAAAGCTACAAGAACCGGTTCCAAAAAGTCTTTGGCGCGCCCTATTGTGCAGACAACGAGGACCAGGCCAAGCCCTCCGACAAGTGCGAGGGAAGAAAGGCGCCTGAAAAAGCCAGCGCGCGCACCGAGGAAGAGCAAGCGACGGCGGACGCGACCGGACAGTGCCAAGAAAACGTGGCAACTAAAGATTCCTGCCAAGCCAAAGACGGCTGCTACTGGCACAGCAAAGACGACGTCGGCCATTTCTGCATTGCGTGCTCTAATAATGCCTACAAGGACGTGGATGGCAATACTTACTCCCAAGACTGCACCTCGTGCCAAGACCAGTATGCTTCGCAGTCCGGGCGCGACGCGTGCTGTTCGATTTACACTACGCAGGACTCTTGCGAGAACCAGCAGTGCAATTGGGACACTTCTGGCATTCCCAAGTGCGTATATAGCCCCTAAGTTCCTTTTTCTTCCGTTTTTTCTCCCGTCCCAGCCCAAGCCTTTAAATTCCCGTTTTTCATTCTTTTTCCAGGATGGCCAAGCAGTCCGGCAGGGGTTTTTTCGAGCGCCTCTATTTGTCCGTCGGGGCCCGGTGCCTTTCCTGCGTGGAATTGGCGGGAATTGCGGTGCTTTGAAATGGCGGCGGGCAGGGAAGCGGCATTGGCCTGGTGGGAGAAGGGCAAACAGGACATTGACGTTGCAGAATACAATTTGGCGGGCGGAAAACTGGGCGCCGCCGCGTTTTACTCCGAGCAGGCCGTTGAAAAGGCGTTGAAGGCGCTGGTGATTCTTCGTTTCGACGAAGTTTCGAAAACCCACGAGCTGGTTGCGCTTTCCAGAACGCTTAAAGCACCCAAGGACATTGAAAACTTGTGCGCTAAAATCAATCCGGCTTACACGGTGACCCGGTATCCCGACGCGGGCGGGGATTTTGACAAGTCCGACGTAGAGGAAATTTTTGCCGCGGCAAAGAAAGTGTTGAAATGGGTGGAAAAACAGTGGTAAGCGCTTCTCTGTTGAGCCGGATTCGCGCCTTCAAGTCGGCAATTGCCAAAAAACACGGCGTGGAAAAAATGGTCTTGTTCGGTTCGCGGGCGACCGGCAAAGCGTCCAAAGACAGCGACGTTGACTTGATGCTAGTAAGCAGAAAATTCGAGG
>CAYVQS010000010.1:0-15199 GCA_964453195.1 Microcaldota archaeon
CAAGCTAGTCAAGGACGAAAAGGACGCCAAGGAGCGCCGCGTCCCCCTCAAGAAAAAGGGCGGGGTCAAGAAGACCGCGGCCGAGCACGTCCTGTTCGCCCTCGTCTCGGTGAAAGGCGGAAAGGCCCAGAAGGCCAAGATAATCAACGTGCTGCAGACGCCCGACAACCGCCACTTCGCGCGCGAAAACGTCATCACCAAAGGAGCCATAATCGAAACCGCGATTGGCAAGGCCCGCGTAACAAGCCGCCCCGGCCAGTCCGGCTCGGTCAACGCCGTCTTGGTCGAAGAAAAGAAAGCGGACGCCGCCAAGGCCTGATTTGTTTGGACCCGGCGAGCGCCCCTGTTGAAAAGCCCGCGTTCAGCTCCTTTAACCTGCCGTTCCACTTCAAGTTCATGCTGGCTGGAGCATTCGTTATTCTGTTCTTATTTGTCGCGATGCTCGCTGTCAATTTGGTTATCTTAAACCAGACTTTTTACAGCCCGCGTTACCGCACGCAATTGGCCGAAGCGAACTCCGCAATAGGTAATTCGGGGATTGCCGGTCCGCTGCTCCAGAAAATGATGTCCCCAGACAAGGCGGGTCCGTCTGTGTCGGACTTGTTTTTCTACGGCCAAGCAGCCACAGTTGCCGTTGCCCTCGTGGCCGCGGCGCTCCTGGCATTGTCCGAAAAAAGGCCGACTACAGAGCGGGCCTTGATTTTTATCGTCTGCGGCGGAGTTTTCGTCGCTGCCGCGTGGGGTGCTTCCTGGATAGGCTATGGGGCATCCATGGAAGTGGTGAAAATCGCGTTCTTCGGCAGCTTCGGCTGACTTCCAAATACCGTCGTTTTTCCGTCCAGACTACGTTACCGCCCAAAAGGCGCAAAGCGGCCGTTTTTCCCCTTTCCAGCCTTTAGCCTCCGGCGGACTTGCGAAAACCGGCCGGAAAACGTTCCTAAACCTAAGTTTTTTGCAAATTTTAACAACGCCAAATTCGGGCCTTTTAAGCGTTTAAAAGGCAAAATATGGTCCTTTTATTGTTTAAAAGGCGGCCACAAAGTTTATAAAGTCGTCTAGTGGCAATTGTTATACGCTCTTGCTTTTTGGCCTTGGAACCCGCTATTTGGCGGCATTCCGGAGCCGGTGGAAAGCAGGGGGCGTAAAGGGTTTTTCCAAGTGGAGTTCGAAGTTCTCAGGCTCACTGGCCGGGGCAACCTGCTTCTGGCGGGCCCGAAGGCGCCGGCGGAGCACGCCACGGTTTTCCTGGCAGGAAAGCCGGTTGCCAGGATTTTCGAGACCATCGGCAGGGTGGATTCCCCGCTGTTCCTCGCCCGGTCCCTTGTAAAGGAAGAGGAGGCCGCGGGCCTTGTTGGAAAGAGCCTTTCGGTTGAATGACGTTTTTCGAATTAAAGGGTGGTATGAAATGATGCATGAAAAGTGCCCGGACTGCGGTTCGCGCAACCTCAAGCCCGACGCTTCGCGCGGCGAAGTCGTCTGCGGCAACTGCGGCGCAGTATTGGAAGAAAACATGGTCCAGCAGGGCGCCGAATGGCGCGCCTTCGACGCCGAACAGCGCGCCAGCCGCGCGAGAACCGGCGCTCCCCTCAAGTACATGAGCCCGAACAAGGGCCTGGTCACCGAAATCGACCAGTACAACCGCGATATCCGCGGCGGTAAAATCGCACCAAGTCAGCAGGCCCAGCTTTACCGGATGAGAAAGTGGCACAAGCGCGCAAGCATCTCCAACTCCATCGAGCGCAACCTCGCCATCGCCCTGACCGAGCTTAACCGCGTGGCCTCGCACCTTGGGCTCCAGGAGTCCATCCGCGAGTCCGCCGCCCTCCTCTACCGCAAGTGCGTCGAGCGCGGCCTCATCCGCGGCCGCCAGATAGAGTCCGTGGTCAGCGCGGTTCTTTACGCCATCTGCCGCCAGTACGGGATTCCCCGCACCCTGGACGAAATCGCGAACGTCGCCGAAATCCCGAAGAAGCAAATCGGGCGCACGTACCGCCTCATCGCCCAAGAGCTCGAGCTGAAAGTGCCCCTGACGAACCCGCGGTTCTACATCACGCGCTTCATCACCGAGCTCCGCCTTTCGGGCCAGACCCAGGAAAAGGCAATCGAAATCCTGGACCAGGCGCTTGAGAAGGGCCTGATTTCGGGCCGCGGGCCGATGGGCGTCGCAGCCGCGTCGGTCTACATCGCTTCCGTGCTTACGGGAGAAAGAAGGACGCAGAAGGAGGTCGCGGACGTTGCCGGAGTGACGGAAGTCACCATCCGCAACCGCTACCGCGAGCTCAAGAAAGCCCTTGGCTTGAAAGTCAGCATCTGAATTTCCTTTTAGGCGGTTTTCCGCCTTCCTGTTTCTTTTCTCTTTCCGGTTTTTGTTCTGGTGCCGGTTTCGCCGGATTTTAATACCCTCCTTGCGTTAGCTTCTGCGAGGGTGATTGGCGTATGGCAGTAATCAAGCATATCGGAGTAACGTCCTTCGCGAAAATGTTTGCGGCGATCTACGGCGTAATGGGCCTGATTTACGGGGTCTTCGCGTTCCTGTTCTCGCTTTTGAGCCTCCTGGGCGGGAACATCCTGGGCGTATTAATGGGCGTCGGGATGCTGGTTTTCATGCCCGTCCTGTGCGCGATAATGGGTGCTGTTTTTGGCGCAATCACGGCGTTCGTCTATAACCTCGCCGCAGGAACAGTCGGCGGGATAGAGCTCGAAATCAAGTAGGCTCTTCCACTAGTGGCGCATCAAGCGCCCAAATCCTTTTTTTCCCGGTTTTTTACAAGAAGCCGGCAATTTGCCCGGCCGTCGCCGTGGTCTTGATTCCGGTAGGCGAGAAATGGGTCCTGGCCGTCTTTTTCCCAGAGGCGTCAAGCCGCGACACCAGGCCGTCCAGCTTTCCGCCCTTCTTCCGCGACTTGGACATTATTTCGTGCACGTCGAAGAACCACGGCGGCATCCCGAGTTCGCCTTCTAAAAGTTCGAGGTGCTTTTCGATTCTTTCTTTTTCCTTTTCGCCTAGCCAGTCCTGTTCCTTTTCGCCGGCTCTTTTTTCCATCTTTTCCAAAAAGTCCTTCGAGCAATAGTCCGAAATCCACAGCGGCCCCGCGTGTTCGAGTTGGCCGCCGCATTCGGGGCAGGCCTTTTCCGGCGTCTTCGACGCAAAGGCGAAGAAGCATTTGCGGCAGAAGTTGACGAAGCCCATGTTCGCAAGCGCGGCGTCGGACTTGTCCGCGCCCTTTTCGAGGAAGACGATCGTCTTGATGTAGTGCTGTTCGTACCACGACAATAGCGGCGTGGCGGAAAAGTCCTGTGCCGCGGCAGTTCTGGCTATTCTTCCAATCAATATCCGCAAGGCCGTTTCGTGGGCGAAGAAGTTGTGCAGCGGCCTGGCGTCGTACTGGCGGATGCACGGCCGCGGCCGCGTGCCGTACAAGTTTGCCAAATCCGTCGCGGTGACCGACAACACTCCCTTCTTGCCGAAGCACCTTATTGCGTTCTCAAGAAACGGGGCCGGGCTTCCGAACGGGTCGATTTCCACCAGGTCGATTTCCTGTTTCGAGAACGCGAGTTTCGGGAGCGCGGCGTTGAGGTCCTCGTGGATTACCTTGCTTTTTTTCCCGAGCCTGTTTTTCCTGATGTTTTCCTTGATGAACGGGAGGGCGTGGTCGTTTGCCTCCACTAAAAAAACCTTGCCGACGGCCTGCGGCGACTCGATGGCATAGCGGACTCCCCGCGCGCCGGTGGCGCACAGGCCGTCGACTACAGCCATTTTTTTTCCAAGCATTTCCGCGGCCGGCGCGATGGCAAGCGAGGAAAGCGACCGGTTGAACCGCATTTGCGGGTTGTAGAACACCAGGCAATGGTGGATGTCGCTGCAGTCGGGGACGGAAAGGCGGGCGTTTCCTTCAATAATTTGTTTAACCTTCTCTTTCATACGTTATTCACAAGTGATTATTTTGCCTGCCAACCTTTTAATCGACGACGAATGCATGCGCCAGCTCGTTCCGGCGATGGAAAAGGCCGCCGGCGTAATCCGGGCGGCGCTTGCCAGCCAGCGGCCGGTGTTCGTCCGCTTCCACGACGACTGCGATGGCATCACTTCGGGCATTTCGCTTGTCAAGGCCTGCCGCCTCTTCTTGGCGGCCAACAAGCTGCCGGACAAGGCGCCGGGCGGGTTTCCCGCGCTTTCGTCGCGCCAGGCAGAGTCGGCCATCCTCACCGTCGCAGGCGCGTTCGAGGACGTGCGCAAGTTCCGCGGGGCGCCCCAGAAGCCGCTTTTCGTGTTCGCCGACCACGCCGCCAACGCCGAGAGCCTGGAGGCGCTGGAGGAGCTGCGGTCTTCGGGCATCGGCCTTGTGATCATCGACCACCACCCGCCAGCAGTCGAGGCGCCGCTGCTGGCCGACGCCTTCGTTTCCTCCCACCCGTTCGACAAGACCGGCGGCCACACCGCGGGCCTTTTGTGCTTCGAAGTAGCGAGGCTGATAGCTCCTGACGCCTCCAAGATTCCCGAAACTTGGGCGTGGTGGTCGCTGCAGGGCGACAAGAGCCCCCTGGCCTCTTCGAGGCACGACGACGAGCCGGTGGCAATCGACTATCTTGCCCAGTATTCCGAGAAGGGCGAGTCGGCCGACTATTACCTGGAAAAGCTCGAGGACCGCATGGCGCTTGACCTTTCCATCCGGCTTGCGCGCACGGCTGAAAAGCGCGCCCTCGAGCATTCGCGCGCGCACTGCCGCGCGTTCAAGGCAGAGAACGGGTTTTTCATCGTGGAGTGCGAGCTTGGCAAGATCCAGCACGGCGAGTACCCGTCGAAGGGCAAGCTGCTGACGCTGATTCACGTTTCCAAGAGCGCGGAACTTGGGGGCCCGGTGGTTTCCTTGGGCTGGGACGACGAGTTTTTGTCGGTGCGCGCCAATTCCGCCGCGGCAAAGATGGGTTTTCGCGCCGGGCCGATAATTGGCCTGCTGAAGTCCGAGTTTCCAAACGACGTAATAAGCGGCGGGGGCCACGACGTGGCGGCCAGCATGCACGTGTCGGAAAAGTCGGTGAAGAAGATAGCGGACCGGTTCGCAGAACTTGCGGGCAAGGCCGCTGACTAGTTCTTGGTGACTAGCGGGGGCTTGGGTTTTTTCATCCTGATTATTGCGTAGACTATCCTGGTCGCCGGGTCCTGCAGGAATTCTATGGTCGAGTCGCGCACGAGGCCGGTCCTCGACCGGAGGTCGAAGTGCATTTCCTCGACGAGCTTCCTGAACCGTTCCTGCTCGCGCGACGGGATGATGAGCCGGTCGGGCACCCGGACTGGCGCCTGTTCGCCTTTCCTTATCAGCAGCCTCCTGCTCAGCGGCTCCTTGGGCTTTCTTGGAATCGCCTCCCGGTGGAACGCCAGTATGTACTGGTTGGTCCTCGGGTTTTCGTAGTAGCAGTACGGCGCTTTAGCTTCGCCGTGGGTGCCTTCGAATGCGACGATGCCGTCGCGCTCCTTTGGCACCAAGAACGGCCGTACGACGTCGATGTTGATTGGCCGCCAGATTCCGCCGACCCGGCAGACCTTTTTGTTCAGGTGCGCAACCGCCCGTTCCATTCCATCACGGAAAAGAGCGTGGAAAAACCAGTATTAAAACCAGCCGCTCACACCACAAAGCGCTTGCCTTCGTGCTCGATTTCGATCACGCCCTTCTTGCCGGTTGCGCGGCCGATGATTTGCGCGTGCTCGCCCTGCTTTTCCAGGAACTTGACCAAGGCATCGGCGTCTTTTTTAGCGACAACGAGGGCGAATCCCCAGCCCATGTTGAAGGTGCGGAACATTTCCTCGTCGGAAATAGGCGTTCCAAGCTGCTTTGCCGCGTCGCGGATGACGGAAAAGATTTTTTGGGGCGAGAAGTTGTCGAACTCGAAGCCGACCGGGCTTGCCTGCGACAATTTTGCGAACTTTCCGTAGGCGTCGCCGGTGACGTTGACCGCGGCCTTGACCTTGAATTTTTTCATCGCCGCCAGCACGGGCTTGACGTAGATTCTCGTGGGCACAAGGGCTTCGAGCACGAGGGGCTTTTTGAGGCCGTGCACGTAGTCGCCTGGGTTGTAGTACCCGCCCCACTGCACGAAAAGCGCGCGGCGCGCCAGCGACAGTCCGTTGGAGTGCAGGCCGCTGCTTTTCAGCCCGACCACGGCGTCGCCGGGCCTTATCCCTTTCCCGTCGACTATGTCTTTTTTCTTCACTATTGCGTAGCACGCCATGTTGACGTGGTACGGGTCCTTTCCGATTCCCTGGACCAGAAGCGGCACGTCGGCGGTTTCCCCACCCACGACCCTGCTTCCCGCCTCTTTCGCGCCTTTCGCGATTCCGGAGAGGATTTCGGAAAGCAGCCTTTGCTCGGAGTGGTGGATGTCGATTATGTTGACCAAATCGAGGGGGGCGGCGCCGCACCGTATGGCGTCATTGGCGACCATGGCGACGGCGTCGACTCCTATAGTATCGTGCTTGTCCGCAAGTTCGGCAAGCAGCACCTTGGTGCCGACCCCGTCGGCAGTGAGCAGATAGTATTCGTCCTTTCCCGGGCCGGGCAGCAGGTCGTTGTACGGAAGCTTCAGCGTGCCCTTGGGCAGCAAGCGCTTGAAGACGCCGAATTGCTTGGCCTTTTTCCGCGCTTTCCGGTCAACGCCGGAATCAGCATAAGTCAGGTCGGCCATTTCAACCATCAAAAAACGCTAAGAACACCCATTAACAGTGGAACCAATTTAAACCTCTCCTCTCTAATGGTTGCTATCTGTTTTTGTCTTTGGGTGGGGAGAGACTGGAAATGCCTGGTCCTGTTCCAAAACCGACTAAGTTCTACGCATTCTTCAAGCCGGGCGCCCGCGACGCGGCCGGCAGCGCCGCCCTCTTTTCCATCAAGGAGGACCTCCGCCTTCCGGCAAAGTCTGTGAGGACCGCCGACGCCTATTCGGTTTCCGGAATCGTCCTTTCCTCCGCCGAAAGGCAAAAATTGGCCAAGTTCATGTTCTCCGACTCCGTAGTCCAGGATTATTCCATTGACAAGCCTCCGTTTTCGAAAAAGGACGGCGGCTGGCTGCTGGAAGTCGGCTTCAAGCCGGGCGTCACCGACAACGTCGGCCTGACAAGCCTGATCGGAATGGCCGACGTTTTAGGCCGCAGGCTGCCACAAGGCACGGCGGTGCGGACTTCAATCCAATACTGCGTCAAAGGGCCGCTGTCCAAACTGCAGGCCGAAAAAATCTGCTCCGGCCTCCTCGCCAACCCCGTCATCCAGGATTATTCGGTCAAAAAACTCTAGCTGATGCAAAATGGCACAGGTCAAGACTATTGCGCTTTCCAAGCTTTCCGACGCCGGCCTCGTCGCCTTCAGCAAGGACCACCTCCTCTCGCTCAACCTCGAGGAAATGCGGATGGTGCGCGACTATTTCGCGAAAAAGAAGCGCGAGCCCACCGACGCGGACCTGGAGACCATTGCCCAGACTTGGTCAGAGCACTGCAAGCACAAGGTCTTCAACTCCACCATAGACTACGAGGACAGGCAAATCGGCGAACGCGAGACCATTTCCAGCCTGTTCAAGACCTGCATAAAAGGCGCCACGGAACAAATCGCGCTTGAAAAGGACTGGCTCGTGTCGGTCTTCAAGGACAACGCCGGAGTCATTAAATTCGACGACGACTGGGACGTCGCCTTCAAGGTCGAGACCCACAACCACCCCAGCGCGCTTGACCCGTTCGGCGGAGCCGGAACCGGAATCGGCGGAGTAATAAGAGATGTTTTGGGCGTAGGGTTGGGCGCTCGCCCGATTTTCAACACCGACGTCTTCTGCTTCGCTCCCCCCGACTACCCCTCCGGCAAGCTGCCGCCGTCCATCCTGCACCCCAAGCGCATATTCAAAGGAGTTGTTTCGGGAGTCCGCGCCTACGGCAACCCCATGGGCATTCCAACAATAAACGGCTCGGTGCACTTCGACGACCGCTATCTTGGAAATCCCCTGGTCTATTGCGGCACGTGCGGCATAATGCCCAAGGGCAAGTCCGAGAAAGCCGCCAGGCCCGGCGACGCCATAGTCGCAATCGGCGGCAAAACGGGCCGCGACGGAATCCACGGCGCCACCTTCTCCTCCATAGCACTCGACGAGACCACTTCCTCGTCGGCGGTGCAAATCGGCAACCCCGTGGAAGAAAAGAAGTTCACCGATGTTTTGGTCGAGGCGCGCGACAGGAACCTTTACAACGCGGTGACCGACTGCGGAGCCGGCGGCTTTTCCTCGGCAGTGGGCGAAATGGCGCAGGAAACCGGAGCCCGCGTCTTTCTCGAGCGCGCGCCGCTGAAATACGCCGGCCTCCTGCCTTGGGAAATCTGGGTCTCCGAGGCCCAGGAAAGGATGGTGCTTGCGGTCCCGCAAAAGCACCTGAAGCAATTCCTCAAGCTGTGCGAGTCCGAGGACGTCGAGGCAACCGTCCTTGGCGAGTTCACCGACGACAAGGTCTTGAACGTCACTTACCGCGGGGAACAGGTCGTTCTTCTCGACATGGCGTTCCTCCACGGCGGCCTGCCGGTTCCCAGGCGAAAGGCGGTGTGGAAAAAGAAGGCGGAAAAAGAGCCGGATTTCAAGGCGCCCAAGGACCTGACGCCCGCGCTCAAGTCGGTTCTCTCGGAATACGACGTCTGTTCCAAGGAATGGGTGGCGCGCAGATACGACCACGAGGTCCAGTGCACAAGCGTGCTGAAGCCCTTCGTCGGCGCAAATAACGACGGCCCCTCGGACGCGTCGGTTGTCTGCCCGGTTTTCGGCTCGCGCCGCGGTATCATAGTCTCGAACGGCATCAACGTCCACTACGGGAAAATCGACGCCTACTGGATGGCGGCAAGTGCAATCGACGAGGCGCTGCGCAACGTCGTTGCAACCGGCGGCTCGCTGGAACAGGTCGCGATTCTCGACAACTTCTGCTGGGGCTCGCCCGAAAAGGAGGACCAGCTTGCGGACTTGGTGCGCGCCTGCAAGGCGTGCTACGACTTTTCAACCGCCTTCGGCGCGCCGTTCATTTCCGGCAAGGACTCGTTTTACAACGAGTACAAGTACGGCGACAAGTCAATAGCAGTTCCCCCGACTCTCCTGATTTCCGCAATCGCGGTGATGCCCGACGTCTGCAAGGTCGTTTCGATGGACGCCAAGGCCCCAGGCGACTCAATCTATGTCGTCGGCGAGACGAAAAACGAGTTGGGCGGCTCGCAGTACTTCAAGTCGAAGGGCTTCTTGGGCAACTTTGTGCCGAGGGTGGATACCGACAAGGCGCTTGACAACTTCAACGCGCTGAACAAGGCGATGGACGGCGGCGTGGTGGCGGCGTGCCACGACTGTTCCGAGGGCGGCCTCGGCGTCGCGCTTGCTGAAATGGCTTTTGCCGGCGGCTTCGGAATGACCGTCGACTTGGACAAGGTCCCGGTCTCTTCGGACGTCAAGAGGGCCGACACGGTGCTGTTCTCGGAATCCAACTCGCGTTTCGTGGTCGAAGTCCGGGCCGGGAAAGAGGACTTGTTCGAAAAAATCCTGGAGGACGGCGACGCGGTGTTCGCCAGGATCGGAACGGTTGACGCGGGCAAAAAGTTCGTCGCCCTAGGCCTGGACGGGAAGAAAGCCGTTGATTGTTCCATCGACGACTTGAAAAAGGTTTGGCAGAAGCCGCTGGACTGGTAGAAATGAAGCCCTTGTTTCAGTTATGGATTGGCGTTTTCGCAAACCCAGAGAGCGAGGTTAAAGAAAAAAAGATAGACCCGTCAAGGGTTGTTCTCGGGCTTGTCGTTTCGTGGTTTTTCTGCCTTATTTTCGGCCTTTACACTCCGCGCCATGTTTCCGGTTTGGGTGACTATTTGTTTCGGTTTTCTTCGGACATTGCTAGGGACCCCTTTATCCTATTGGCTGTTTTTCTCTTCATGGTCATTCCAACGGCCTTGTTTGCCATTTTGAGCTTTTTGCCGGCGAAACTTTTCAGGACAAGGGCGACGTTTCTCCAGCACTTTTCCTGGCTTTCCATGCTCGCCAGCCCCATTTTCATCACCGGCGTAGCGGTTAGGTTTGTTTCGGAGTGGCTAGTTCCTGATGATTTTTCAGAGCTTCCCAGTCTTTCTGCTTCGAATATTTGGGTTCTTGCCTTCGTGGCGCTTTGCGCAATCTTTGTTCTCCTTGCCTTCAGGATTGTGATGGCACTGCACGGCTTCAGCATTTTGAAGACGTCAGCCTGTCTGGCTCTTCCGACGGCAGCACTCCTCTTCCTCATTGCGACATACACGTCGATTCCAAAAGCAGTATTTAGTTCGGTTAGTTCGGTTTTGGGGAGTTTTCAATGAAAAAAGTTCGCGCAATGGTCTTGAGGAGCCCGGGAACGAACAGCGACTTGGAGTCGGCGCACGCCCTGGAACTTGCCGGCGCGTCAGTGGACCGGGTGCACGTCAACCGCCTCGTCGACGGCTCGGCATCGCTGGACAAGTACCAGGTTTTGTTCGTCGCCGGCGGCTTTGCATACGGGGATGACTTGGGCAGCGGGAAGATCCTTGCCAACAAGCTGTCTTTCCGGCTCGAGAAGAAACTCGTGCGGTTCTTCGAAGAAGGCAACCTCGCCATAGGCGTGTGCAACGGCTTCCAGACCCTGGTCAAGTCCCGCTTCCTTCCGGGCTTTTCCACGCTCGACCAGGAAAACGAGGCGACGCTGACTTTCAACGACTCGGGCAGGTTCGAGGACCGCTGGGTGAGCGTCAAGGCAAACCCGAAGTCCAAGTGCGTGTGGACGCGGGGAATCGGCCTGATGGACGTTCCGTGCTGCCACGGCGAGGGAAAGTTCGTCCCCAAAGACGCAAAGGCCCTGGATAAGCTGAAGAGGAACGGCCAGATAGTCTTCCAGTACTGCGATTCGAAGGGCGGCACCACGGTCGGTTATCCCTTGAACCCCAACGGCTCGGTCGACGGAATCGCGGGCATATGCAATTCCACTGGCACAGTGTTGGGAATGATGCCGCATCCCGAGCGCTTTTTGTTCGGCTACAACCACCCGCGCTGGACTCGGAGCCCCAACTGCGAGACCGCGGGCCAGGGCAGGAAGATTTTCATGAACGGAATTGCGTACGCCGAAGAGAACTTGGTCTAGTTTTTGGCTGTTTTTGGCGCTAAGCGGGGGTTTTTTTAGGCGCAGGCGCGTTTCCGGTTTTCGAGGGGGATCTGCCATGGACTGGGTCGACGTAATGGTGGAGGAGCACGGCCTAATCACGAGGCTGTCGATTTCCTTCAAGAACAAGGCTAGGGAATTCCAGGCCGGTCAGGTCGCCGAGGCGGAGTTTGCGTCTTTTTCCCGCGAGGCCGCGGTCTTGATGCGCGAATTCGCCGACAAGTGCCACCACGCCAAGGAGGAGCAGCACCTCTTTCCCCTGCTTGAGCGCCACGGCCGCGGCGACGAAGTGCGTTTTCTCCTCTCGGACCACGAAAAGGCGCGCGCCACGACCCGCGGAATCTTCGACTTGCTTGGCCGCTTTGAAAACGGAGAAAAGCCCGCGCTTGCAAAAGTGGCGGAAAGCGCAATAGACTACAACGTGCTGATTTCGCGCCACATCCTGCGCGAGAACGTCGAGTTCAGGAAGTTCGACTCCGAGTTCTCGAAGGAAGAGCACGACCGGCTATTGGAAAAGTTCGAGAAGACCGAAGCCGAGGAAATCGGCGAAGGCAAGCACGAGGACTACGAGAAGAGAATCCTGGTCCTCGCCGGCCCCGGCGCACGGTAAGCCTTTTCGGAATCCGCGTTTTGGGCCGGGCGGTTATTCGTAGTGCAGCCCGGCGAAGTAGCCGCAGAACATGCTAGCAAGCGGCGTAAGGACCGGCATTTCCGCTGTAATCGTCATTATCTGGATCTTGGCGTCGAGAATCTGCCAGCCAATCCATCCGTTGTATGCAAAGTCCGCCAAAAGGGGGATGGCCGCCAATAACAAAGGCCCGCCGCGGTTTTCCTTCAGCTGTTTATAGAACTGTTTTCTTCCAACTGCCACGAGAAAACCAAACAGGTAGAATACTACTATTGCCGGCCCGATGCCGTATAGGTTGGTTTCGGGGTTCAGCGCGTTGAGGTGCTGGTAGAATTTTATGAACACCGCGCTTATTGCGAGGCTTGGCAGGGCCATCCAGAAAAGCGCGTTGATTTTTCCGAAAGAAGGCTTGCTTTTTTCCAACGCCTTGACAATTACCGCCAGTCCCAGCAGTTCCAAAATAGTTTTAGAAAAAGAAAACGCGTCATCGAAGAGAAAGTTTCCAGTGACGGCGCCAAGCCAGTTGTCCTTGTTCGCGCTCCACGCAAGCCTATAGGCTTCGGGCAAAGGCCCCCCGTTAGAGACATTGACGAAGAGGAAAGAAACAGCAAAAAGGCAGGATAGCGCCGTAATTAGCGTCAGGGAATTGGATTTTCTGATTTCGGCAAGCATTTACAGCACCAGGACCTTCTGTCCGTCTACCCTGATTTTTCCGTCGCGGAACTTTTCGATTGCCCACAGGATGAGTGCGCCTTCTTCGGTCTGCACTTTTGCCTTGAGCGAATCGGCGGTGTCCTTTTCTTCGACCAAGACTTTCCTCTGCCCGATTATTGGGCCCGTGTCGGCGCCCTCGTCGACAAAGTGCAGCGTGCAGCCAGTCTCTTTCGCTCCCGCTTTCAAGACTTCCTCGTGCACGTTTAGGTCCATTCCGCCCGCGAACGCCGGAAGCAGCGAGGGGTGGATGTTCATTATCCGGTTTCGGTACTTTTCCACGAAGAACGGCGAAAGAAAACGCATGTAGCCGATCAGCAGCACGAGCCCCACGTTGCGTTTTTCCAATTCCGCCACTATTTTGCGGTCGTAGGCCTCGCGGTCCTCCCCCTTTGCCGACGGAATGCAGACTGCCTCGATTCCCGTCTTTCTCGCCCGCTCGAGGACGAATGCGTCCGGCTTGTTCGAGAGGACTATTGAAATTTTCACGTTTGGCAGCTTGCCGCCTGCAATGGCGTCGATTACGGCCTGCAGGTCGGTGCCCCTGGTCGAGCCCAGCACCCCTACTCTCAGCGTTTCCATTCCGGTTTCACTTTCACGCGATTGCCGCGAACACTTTAAGCACAGTAATCATGGGCCGGGCGAGCCAGACCGTGAACAGGGGAAGCGCCACGAACACGAACAGCACGACCGCGGCCTCGAGCCAGCCGAATTCGTGCATGTCCTTGAGCGCGGCCAGCATGGCGTAGAGGCCGAGGCAGAGCACGAGCCAGAACAATGCGGTCACGACGAGCCCCGCCAGCGGGTTCTTGGTTCCCCCAAGGAGGCCAAGTATTGCCAGGGCCTCGCCGAAGGCGGCGAAATAGACCGAGGAGAAATAGGTCTGCTGCGCGAAGCTTCCGGTGGCGTCGATTCCCTGCGCGACTCCGTAGGAGATTCCGGCGCTGGCGAAGAAGATTCCCGTCACCGCGAGGGCGCAGGCGGCCATGAAGTATGGGAAGTCTATTTCGAGCTGCGAAAACACGTCGGGCTGGTTGACTTGCAGGTCGGCAAGCCGCGTCATTCCCATCAGCATGCTCGCGATTGCGACGAACACCACCGAGCGCAGGATGGAAAGCCCGGCGGGCTGGCCCGCGAACGCCTTTTTCGGCTCGACGAGCAGGCTTTTCAGGAACGGGATTTCAATATCCAAGCGCGTGTCATCCCCGCAATTGCTTCATGTGGTCGATTCTCTTCTGGATGAGCTCTTTCGTGCCGATGTCGCGGCGGTGGTAGACGGGCCCGACCACGAAGTGCGTGGCGCGCTCGGCGATTCTCTCGGCTTCCTCGATGGTGTCGGCGACGCCTAAGGTGGCGATTGCGCGCGACGTGCCCGTGTACACCCTTCCTTCGCGCTCGTCGACCGAGGCGTAGTATAGCTGTGCGCGGGCGCGGGCGATGGAGGCCTCGTCGACCTTTACAAGCTCGTTCTTCTTCGGGTTCTCGGGGTAGCCTTCGGGCACGAGGTACTTGCACACAGTTGCCTTGGGCTCGAAGTCCGCCTTCGACCGGGACAGCGAGCCGTCGCAGATGGCGTGCATAGTCTCGACAAAGTCGCTTCTTAGCAGGGCGAGGACGTTCATCGCCTCGGGGTCGCCGAAGCGCGCGTTGTACTCGATGACCTTGGGCGTTGCCTCTTTCCCGATGATGAACTGGCCGTACAAAAACCCTTTGTAGGCAGCGCCGGCCTTGGCCATCGCCGCCACGGTCTTCTTCATTATCCTGATTGCCTGGTCGTAGTCGCTTTGCCTCATGAACGGCAAGAGCAGCGAGGCGTCGTTGTACGAGCCCATTCCGCCCGTGTTGGGGCCGGTGTCGCCCTCGTATGCGAGCTTGTGGTCCTGCACCGCGGGCATTCCGACGACGTTCTTTCCGTCGACGAACGCCTGGAGCGTGAATTCCTGGCCCACTATCTTCTCCTCGATGACGACCGAGCCGAGCCTTCCGATGTTCTGGTCCAGCACTTCCTTGGCGTATTGTTTCGCGTCAGTGCCGTCCGCAAGCTGGACTCCGGTGACTTTCACGCCTTTTCCGCCTGTTAGGCCCGAGGGCTTGACTGCGACGTCGCCGCCAAGCTCGTCGATGAACTTTGCGGCCTTTTTCGCGTCGGTAAACGAACCGAACTTGGGCAGGCCCTCGATTTTGTTTTCGGCCATGAGGTTTCTTGCAAAAGTCTTGTCCCACTCAAGGCGCGCTGCGGCCCGAACCGGTCCGGCGCATGGGATTCCCGCGGCCCAAAGCGCGTCGCTTACTCCGGCCTCGAGCACGGGGTCGGGGCCCACGACCGCGAGGTCGATTTTTTCCTGCTTGGCGTATTCCGCGACTTCGATCGAGTCCTCGGGGTTGCCTATCTTGAAGCTTCCGCCGTAGGCGGCGCACAGCCGCGCGATTCCCGGGTTGCGCCTGGACATGAAGGCGAAAAAGTTGACGCCCCGGCTGCGGCACGCCGCGGTGCCGATGGCGTGTTCGCGCGCCCCGTTTCCGATGAGGAGAATCCTGTGCAACGAAATCACCCTTGTTGTTTTCGCACTGGGCTTTTCAAGGCCGCCTTTCGGGCCTGCCTGAAATTTTCGGCGGCTTTGCGCCGCAGAGGCCGGCGTTTGCGCCGTTGGTAATCGGGACAGGGTATTGATTGGTCAGGCACGCCATGCACAAGTCTTCCTTTGGCAGGC
>CAYVQS010000011.1:0-14781 GCA_964453195.1 Microcaldota archaeon
GCGTCCTGCACCAGGGCAGCAAAATCCTCGACGTCCTCAGCCACCGCCGCGAGTTCAGGACGCACGTGGTTGACGGCGCCCAGCTTAGGGGAATCGCGCGCAAGGCCGTAGTCGACGGCCTGAAAAAAGAGGGCTGGAAGGTCCACGAGAACTTCGGCCACGGCTATTTTGCCGAAAAAGGCGGCTACATCAACCTGCCGGACGACTCGCCGGCCGCGCGTCGGCTCCGGGCGTCCGTCCTGGCTTCGTCCGGCCTCTCGCCCGAGGCGAAGGCGGAATACGCCCGCCGCACCGTGCCGAAAAGGCGCGGCTAGTTTTCGCTGCAATTTCACCGGAACGGCGGTTCCGGGCGTTCTTTTAAGCCGGCTTTTCCTGTTTTTCAACAGGTGAATTTGCATGGAGCCGCTTTCGTCGTTCGAGAACAAGGTCAAGATCTACAAGCCCAGCCGCCAGGGCACGGGCGGCGCGGTCCAGTTCGACCTCAACGTCGCCAAGCGCGCGGTGTTCGTCGAGGCCGCGGGCCAGAAGGACGAGCAGGCCTTCGACTGGGAAAAAAAGATTGTCTTGAAGCTGTCGGTCTTCGAGCTTGCCAAGCTCTGCGCCGTCTTCGACGGCAGGACTCCCAAGGCCGACCTGTTCCACGTGCCCTCCAAGTCCAAGTTCGTCACCGACACCGACGTCCAGAACACGACGATTTCGGTGCAAAAGGGCCAGTACGGCTTTTTCTTCAAGGCGTCGGAACAGGACAGCGCGAAAAACGTTAGGACCGTCCAGGTGCCACTTTCCGAGGACGAGGCGCTCTTGCTCTCGACTCTCTTCAAGGCCGCGATTGCCAGAATCTACAGCTGGTAGGCCAAAGGCGCTGCTAATAAGGTCGGGGTGCCGGTAAAAACGAACAGGCAAAAAAGGCCAGTAGGCTAGTTGGCGGCAAAAAATCGGAAAATAAAAAGAAAATCAGGCTGGCCTTGCTACTTCTTCCTTGATGACGTTGAGCTTGGCCTGCCTCAGTTCGGCTTCCTGCTTTTTCCGCGCGCTTAACACTATGACGAGCAGCGCTGCGAGGACGAGCACCGAGATGAAAAGCAGGTTCTGGCTCAGCGCCACCACGAAGAATCCTGCGAGTCCGACTTCGCCGGTCGAGCCGTTGATTCTCACGGGCTTCTGGTAGACCACGTCTTGGCCTGCCTTGACTTCGAGCGTGCCGTCCACCGTCTCTCCCGACGCGGGCGACACCCACAGTGTGAGGTTGGCGACAGACTCGGGCGGAATCGTTATTCCGTCGGGCTCCTGCTGCAGCACCTTCCATCCATTGGGTAGGCCCCTGATTGTGGCCTTGACTCCCTCGAGCGGGACTGCGTCAGGGTTCTCGACCACTGCGACGAACTTGACCAGCGAGCCGTTGATCGACTGCGAAGTGCCGACTTCGCCGACTGCGAGGCCCGCCTGCCTGCACGAAACCACCTGGACCATTGCCGTGCCCGAGCCTTCCGCGACCGAGTTGCTGAACGCGTCCTGCTCGGTTCCCTTGGCGGTCACCGTGAGCGGCGTTTCTCCAAGCGCGAACGCCTCGGCGTCGACTGTAATCTGCACCCTCGCAGTCCCTTCGGGCGCAAGCGCTACCGACGCGGGCGATACTTTGGCATAAGGCCCTGCCGCAATCAAGTACGTGTCGGCTATGGTGCCCGTGTTCTGGATGACGGCGTCAATGGTCTTTGCGGCGCAGCGGTCGGCGTAGATTTTAGCCGGCAGCTGGATCCTGGCCGAAAGCCTGTCGTAGACGTTGAAGCACACTTCCTTTTCTGCAAGCACGATTCCGTTGTGCACCGCGTCGACTCCGACGCAGTACTTGCCGGTCGACACTCCGCTTGTGGCATCCACGGTAACCGTGGCCTGCTCGTTGCGGTCAAGCGAAACGTAGCCCGGCGATGCGATTGCGTTGATTCTTCCCTTGTCGCCGACCACGAGGACGTCGAACGTCCCTGCCGCGCCCCGGTTCACTATCGTGAGCGTGACTTCCTTGGGGCTGGAAACGTACATGTTGGTTTCCTCCGGGCCGAGAATCGAGATTTCGCGGTAGGCCGGGTCGTAGCCGGTTTCGAAGTAAAGGTCGCTTTTTATCGGGAAGCATCCGTTGGAATAGCACGCGTAGTTGGTGGTGTCCGTGCTGCCTTCCTCGAGCCCAAGGTCGGTGATTGAAGTGCACTCGACTCCGGGCCGGAGCCTGACGGAAATTTCAAGCGTCTCTACCGTGCAGCGGCCGCCGACGCACAGCTGCGCGTCCACCGGCACCTGGCGCGTGCCCCTCAGGCACTGGCCGCCGGTCCCTATGATAAAGTATGTCCCTTTTGTCTCGCCAGCGGCTATGGGCGTTGTGGCGGTCTCGAACCTGCCGTAAAGCTCCTCGGTCTGCGCCGAGAACGAAATAGTGCCCACCTGGGAGGCGTTGTTCCTGGCATACAAATAGACTCTTCCGTCCGTGGCCGAAGTTATTGCCACGTTGTACGTGCTGGCCGTGAACTGGAAGGCCGCCGCGGCGACGGAAATTGCAATCAGCAAGAGCGCGACTAGTTGCTTCTTCAAACAAACCACCCTTCGGCAGCGCGCTCCCGCGCAGTCTGCCTGAACTGTTTAGGCCCGAACCGGTATAAATACCTTGCTTTTGTTACTATGAGCCAGTGAATACATATATATACCTGTTCGTTCACGAGGAGTAGTGCCCGGCGCAGGTTCCTCGCGCCCGGACGACAGCCTGCTGTGCGCAGGCGGTGTTTTTCCATGCCCGAAGCGGAAAATTCTAATGGTTTTAAAAGCGCTGGTTCTTTGAGTATTGCTGAAATGGCTAGGCGTAATCCCGAGGCTGTTGATTCTCTTCGTAAAATGGGCCTCAACCAGTACCAGGCCCAGGCATACATAGCGCTAGTGGCGCGCGGGAGGATGACCGCGGGCCAGCTCAGCGAGGAAGGGGCAATTCCCCGCCCGCGGACCTATGACGTCCTCGACTCCCTGCAGCAGATGGGCTTCGTGGCCGTCAAGAACGGCAGGCCCGTGATGTACGCGCCGCTTCCCATAGGCGAGGCGGTCAAGACCCTCAAGAAACAGAGGCAGGCGTCCCTCGCGGACGAACTTGAGCTTCTGGAGGGCCTGGGCGGCAAGCTGCACTCGGTGCTCAAGGTTTCGCCGGAGCCCTCAGCCGCCGATGAGGGCGAGCGCGTGTGGACTTTGAAGGGCAGGGGAGCGATTTATTCCAAGATGGCGTCGATGATCCAGGGCGCCAAGAGGCAGCTCGTGCTCACCGCGTCTTCCAACGGCCTGTGCCGGAAGATGGACGCGCATTCCAAGAACTTCGCCAAGGCCGCCAAGCGCGGGGTCGACGTCCACATAGTCTCGCCCATTGACGACTCGCACACTTGTTATCCCGATGCCGCGAAGGTCGCCAAGGTCTGGCGCCACGCCTCGCCCACGAGAATGCTTCTTGCTGACGACGAGGCGCTTCTGTTTTTGACGCACGAGCACGTTCCCGCGGACGAGGAAGTCGGCCTCTGGGTGCATTCGCCCCACCTGGTCAACACGTTCAAGCAGTCCCTGCCCGCCAAATTCTAGTTCTCTATTTTGCCTGCCTTGGCAAGGCAATTTAATCCTTCCATTCTAATTCAGCCATGCCAATTCCGTTTCGGTTCGAGGGAGTGAAGACCAGCGCCGAAAAGCTGTTCGTCTTTTTAGTTTTCGCGGCGTTGGTGCGGGCGACGCTCTCGGTTGCTGGCGTGCATTTTGGAATCCTGCCGCCCGAGGCAAGCGACCTGCCGTTTCTTTCCCTTCTGTCCCTTTCGCGCATGTTCGCCGCCTACCTTCTCTCGCTGGTCTTCGCGGTTTCCTATGGCTATTACGCCGCCACGCACGCAGGCTCTGAAAAGCCGATGATTTTCGTGCTTGACGTGCTCCAGTCCGTGCCCGTGCTCGGGTTCTTTCCCGCGGCAGTCTTCTTTTTCGTCAACGCCGTTCCCGGGACCACTTTTGGAATAGAGATGGCCAGCGTGTTCCTGATTTTCACGGGCATGTCGTGGAACATGGTGTTCGCGGTCTACGAGGCGATGAAGAAAATCCCCGTGGAGACGCGCCTGGCCGTCGAGTCGTTCACGGCCAACAAGTTTTTGCAGTTCGAGCGCCTCTACCTTCCCGCGTCGGTGCCGAACCTGGTGTACAACTCGATGATGAGCTGGGCGGGCGGCTGGTTCTTCCTCATCGCGTGCGAAATTATTTCGCTGGGCTCGGAGCAGTACAAGCTCCAGGGCCTGGGCAGCTTCCTGATAGAGTCAAGCGCAAAGGGCAGGCTGGACCTGACGGCAATCGCCCTGGGCGGCCTGGTGTTCATCATAGTCGTCATGGACCTTTTCTTGTGGAGGCCGCTGATGAAGTGGGCGGAAAAGTTCCGGTACGAGGGCGTGACGGTTTCGCGGACGTCGCCGCACCATATGTGGAGCAAGATGCTGCAGTGGTCGCCGGTGTTCGTGCGCGTCAAGTGGCGGCTTGCAAGCGTCTACGAGCGGCTGGTGGATTTCGCCGAGGTGGTGGTCATGCGGGTCGCCGGCGCCTACGAGCGCCACGTCGCGGCCTGGCAGTTCGTGAAAAGGGCCGTCGTCGCCGGTTTCGCGCTTCTAATATTGTTCGTGGCAATCCAGGCGGGCGTTTTCTTCTACAACGTGTTTTCCAACCCCCTGCCGGCCAAGGCGCTGCTTATTCCCGAGGCGATTTTCTACTCGTTCCTGAGGCTTTTGGCGGCTTACGTCATTGCGCTTGTCTGGGTGGTTCCGTGCGCGGTGTTCGTTTCCAAGAACGAGCTTGCGTACCGCTACCTTTTGCCGGTGTTCGAGATAATGGCGTCGGTTCCGGCGACCGCGGTTTTCCCGTTCATAATCTCGTTCGTCGTCCTGGGCCTTGGCAGCATGGACGCCGCGGCGGTAATCCTGCTTTTGGCCGGCGTGCAGTGGTATTTGTTCTTCAACGTCCTTTCCGGCGTCAAGTCGCTGCCGGGCGACCTGGAGCAGGCGGCCGAGTCGTTCAACGTCAAGGGCACGCTCTACTGGCGCAGCTTCCTGCTTCCCGCGATGTTCCCGTCCTTCGTTACGGGCTCCATCACGGCGTGGGGCGGCGGCTGGAACGCGATGATAGTCGCGGAATACGTCACGGTCGCCGGCACGAGCCATTCCGTGCTTGGAATCGGCAGCCTGCTGAACGAGGCGGTCTACCAGGAGGGCGGGGGCACGCTGCTCGTGCTCTGCCTCGTCGCGCTCATAGCAACTATTTTCGCGATGAACACGCTGGTCTGGAGAAGGCTATTTAACCTCGCGACAAGCAAATACCGGATTGACCAGTGATTTTCTTGACTGGGCAGTGATTTTTGTGAAAAAGCCGTTTCTCGAAGTAAGGAAGCTTTCGGCCAACTATTCGGAGGAGGGCCACCAGTTCGTGGTGCTCAAGGACATTTCCTTCTCGGTTTCAAAGGGCGAGTTCGTCTGCATCGTCGGGCCCTCGGGCTGCGGTAAGTCCACGCTACTGCGTATGATTGCCGGCCTGGAAAAGCCGTCTGGGGGCGCGGTGTTCTTCGAGGGCCAGCCCATAGTGGCGGAAAACCCGCGGGTGGCGATGGTGTTCCAGAACTTCGCGCTGCTTCCTTGGCTCACCGTGCTGCAGAACGTGTCCTTGGGCCTTGAGGCCGCGGGAATGGCGAAGGACGCGCAGAAGAAGATTGCCCTGCGCTACGTCGACATCGTGGGCCTGTCGGGATTCGAGAACGCCTATCCCCGCGAGCTTTCGGGCGGGATGAAGCAGCGCGTGGGCCTCGCCCGCGCCCTGGCCGTGCACCCTGGCCTGCTGTGCATGGACGAGCCGTTTTCTGCGCTGGACCCGCTGACCGCGGAGAACCTGCGCCAGGAAGTGCTGAACCTGTGGAAGGACCGCATCCTGCCGCCGGACTCGGTGGTGATGGTGACGCACAGCATCGAAGAGGCGATTTACATGGCGGACCGCATATTCGTAATGTCCAAGCCGCCGGCGAAGATAGTCGCGACGCTTAAGGTGACGCTGCCGCGGCCGCGAAACAGGAAAAGCGAGGAGTTCTACCATTTCGTGGACAAGGTTTATTCACTCATAACTTGACTTGGCCAGAGGGGTGTTTCATTACATGGAAAGAAGGTTGCCTGACGTTGGAATCGGCCGCATGCTGGGGCTGATGGAAGTCATCAGCAGCCGCGGCGGCGAGGAGAACACGGTGACGCTGTCGGCCGACCTCGACCTGCAGCTTGACGAGCTTTTGCCGGTGATAGAGGGCTGCGAAATGCTGGGCTTCGCCGAGGTAAAAAGCGGCAAGGTCGTCCTCACCAAGGACGGGAAGGAGATTCTGGACAGCCACATAGACAAGCGCAAGAACCGCTTCAGGCAGCAGATGCTCAAGATCCAGTTCTTCCAGGAACTGGCGGACTTCATCAAGTCGCGCAAGTCCGGCAAGGTCGGAAAGCGCACGCTGAACAGGTGGCTTGGCGCCCAGCCCAGGGCCGCGCGCGAAAAGACCATCCAGCGCATACTGGACTGGGGCCGCTACGCCGAGCTCATAGACTACAAGTCCGACGCCGACGAGCTGAGGCTGCTGTAGGGAAAGCCGGAAAAGTTGCCAGCTGCTTTAGGCAAACCGGCTAGCACACGATTTTCGCGCCCGGGACTTTCTTGAATTCGCGATCGAAGGAGGCGATGTGTTCCGCGCCGTGCAGGCCGGCGTACGCGAAGAGGGCGGAGTCTGCAAAGCTTAGTCTTGGCCGTTCCTTGAATATTTCCAGCGCCCGCAAGAACAGCGTTTCGTCCGAAAACGCGATTCCGTACGCCGCTTTTATGATTTCGGCGAATTTCAGCGCTACCGGCTTGTTTTTTGCCTTCAATGCCAGGACAGTCATTACTTCCGAAAAAACCAGGTCCAAGACGACGGCCTTGCCGTATTTTCCGCTCTCCACGGCAGTGACAATCGCAACGGCCTGTTTGTGGCATTCGTCATCCTCGTCGGCATAGGCTATAAGCATGTTTGAGTCGAGCAAAATCATTTCAAACGCCGTAAACTATTCTGTCCACGTCCTTGCTGAGGTTTTTGCTTTCCAGGCCGAACCGGACGGGCTTGAATTCCAGGAGGCTTCTTTTCTGTTTCCTTTCCTGTTTGTTCGCCCATTCGAGCAGGGCCTGCGTCACCGCCCTGCCGAGGGTGATTCCCTCGTCCACGGCCCTGACCTTGAACTTGCGGAAAGCCGCTTCGTCGACGTTGCGCAGAGTAATGTTCGCCAATTCCATCATCCCGAGTTGTATTACTTGTTTGACAAGTAATACTTGTATTACTCCTTAATAAAAACCTTGCGGAGGCCGCGTTCCGGTGAAATGAAACGCGGAGAAGATGAACAATCGTCATTTCGCCGCAACGTATTGGAAAAAATCAGCGCCTTCGTCGAATCCCTTCTTGTAGTCAGAATACTGCTCGACTTTTTCAAAGCCCGCGGTTTGCAATAGGGACCGCAGTTCTCCTTTCTTGAACGGGTAGGCCGGCAAAAACGCCTTCTTTCCGTTTTCGTGCTCTATTTTCCACACTACGCAGTCGTCGCTTATTTCCACCGGCCGGCCATCCGCCTTGTCCCCGCAATAAACGTATTTCTTGGAATAACGCCAATTTCCCGCCAGGATTTGCTCCCGCTGCGAAAGAATGTAGAGATAATTCCTCTCGTCAACGAGCAGGACTCCGTTAGGCTTCAACACGTTTCTGAAAGCCGACAGTGCGCGGAGTTGGTTTTGTCTTCCGGACATCATTGTAAACGAATTGCCCAAGAGGACGACTGCGTCGAAGCTTTTCTCTTCGAATTTCTCGTCGAATTTTCTCCAGTCGTTCCGCCGGATGTCCAGTTTCACGTTTTCTCGCTCGGCGTTGGCCCTGGCAATTTTCTCAAAGCACGAGTCTATCTCGTTGCTTATGACGTCAAAGCCTTCCTTGGAAAGATAAACCGAGTCGCAGCCGTCGCCCAGCGCAGCGTTCAACACAAGCCGGCAGCCGTTGCTCCGTAGGACGTCAGTCAGGAATCCGTTTTCTCCCTGGCGCCGCTTCTCCCAGTCGACGTAGTCGCCCCAGACCGAGGCAATCTCTTCGTAGCCGCCCGTTTCCGGCAAAGAGCATTTCATGCTCTTCCTACTTATTTTTGCAGGTTATTAGTGATTATCCGCAAAATTCGGGAAAAAGCGATAATTTTTTAATCATTTTTCTTGTTTTATATTTGTGGATTCCTACGACTTGAAGATTCTGTCCGTTCTTGACCGCAACGCAAGGGCGGGCTTGGGCGAGATTGCGCAGGCAAGCCGGCTGAGCAAGAGCGCGGTCGGCCAGCGAATCAAACAGCTCGAAGAGGCGGGAGTGATAGAGGGGGATTATTCGGTAATCGATTCTTCGCGCTTGGGCTACCTGAGTTTCCGGGTCTATCTTAAGTTCTACGGCACGGGCCCGAAAAAAGAGGAGGAAGTGCTTTCTTTTCTTTTGAAAGAGCCGCGGGTTTGGTGGCTCGGTTTGGCGCAGGGCAACTGGGACTTGGGCTTCGTTGTCTGGGTTCGGAGCCTGTCGGATTTCCGGGCTTTTTGGACCGCATTCTTATCCCGGTTCAAGCAGAATGTTGGAAATCACGTGGTCGCACCCTACCTTAGGTTCCGGCATTTTGCCCTTGGCTATTTTCCGCAGTTTCCGGGAGCGGCGCGCGAAGTCTGTTCCGTGGGCGAAGGCTCCAAAGTCGAACTTGACCGGCAGGACCGGAAGATTCTGCGCGAAATTGCCGGCAACGCGCGCATAAAAATAGTCGAGCTGGCGCAGAAAACAGGCCTTACTCCGGCAATAGTCGCCTACCGCCTGAAGCAACTGGTTGAAAAGAAGGTGATTGTGGGCTTTCGGGCGAAAATCAATGCCGCGGCCTTGGGCTATTCGCTTTACAAAGTTGATTTTCGCATAGCCGATCTGTCCCGTTTAGAGGAAATGCGGCAGTTTTCCCAATCCCTGCCTTCGCTGGTCTACATAGACGAAACCGTTGGCGGCGCAGACTTGGAACTCGACTTTCATTTCAAGTCCGCCCAGGAACTTGAACAAGTCCTAGGCAAGTTTAAGTCTAGGTTTCATTCGGTAATCCGGCAGATTGACTATTTCGTCTATTCAAAAGAAGTCAAATCCGCCTATTTCCCGCAAATGGCTGAAAAATAGCTCGAAAAAATAAGGAAATAAAAAATAGGAAAATAAGCGGCGGTTCACGCCTTTTCTTCTTTTTCCTCTTGCGCCTCTTCAGCCTCGAGCTCTTCGTCGCCCTTGGCGGCTTCTTCGTCCTTTTCTTCCGCGGCGGTGTCGAACTCTTCCTTGAGCTGGGTCTTGAGCACGTCGACGCGCTTGATGGCCGCTATCTTCTTGAGCTTCTGGAACAGCTCGGCCGACGTCTTTCCGAAGACTATTTCGGGAATCAGCGTCAGGGAGTCGGTGTTCTTGGCCTTGGCCGTGAGCTCGGTCTTGAGGATGTTGTAAAGCGCCTTTTTCTTGGGCTCGCTGACCTTGCCGTTGGTGAGCACCAGCAGCTTGAGGCGGAACTCGAGGCCGTCGCTGGTCTTGACGGGGAACACCGCGTTGACGACGTCGTTGCGGCGGCGCACCAGGGTCCGGACGTACTCGCGGCTCAGCGAGTGGCCGATGAACTTGGTGTAGGCCGTCTTGCCCTTGATTTCGAACACCCTCAGCTTGACCGAGGTGTACATGTGGGAAAAGTCGCGCGTGATTTCCTTCATGGGAAGCTCGATGATGCGGTTCATCATGTGCTCGTCGTCCTGCGCCGGAATCAGCGCGATTTCGACGCCCTTGAAGAAGTTCGGGGCCATTACCTGGTACCAGATCTTGGACTTCCAGGAATCGATCATTTTCTTCTTTGCCATTTTTTCTCATCTCCAAACGTTCCAAAGTTTCGAAGAACAAGTCGCTGGAATGGCTGATGAGCGGCCGCGCAAAGCGCAGGGCTAAAACGGCGCATTCCGAAGCATTCGGCCGCTTCGCGGCCTCACTTGCTCGAAATCCTCTTTTCGCGGGCCCCACGGGCCCGTTGTTGAAAAACCAAAATAAAAGGAAAGAAAGGAGTGTGAAAACTCCTTAAAAAAACCCTACTTTACCAGCAGCGCGGCTTCTTCGGGGACGTACTTCCAGTTGGCGGGCAGCTTGTTGCCGCGGTAGTATGCCACGAGGCGCTTGATCTTGCTTTCCACGTGCCCGAGCTTCTGTTTGTTGGACGTGTCGCGCGTGTTGGTCTTCAGGTGCTTGCGCAGGCCGACGGCGCGGCGTATGAGCGCCATCAGGTCGTCGGGGTATTCCGGCGCCATCTTCTTTTCCTTAAGCACCTGGGAAATCGTCTTGCCGGTCACCGCCTTGATGGACGGGATTCCGTACTGGTCGCGCAGCTCAAGTCCGATTGCCGCGGCGCGCTTGCCTTCCTTGGCCATCTTCTGCACCAAGCCTGCGACCTCTTCCTTGGACTGCTTGACCCAGGAGGGGGGCATCTTGCTTGCGTGCTTGTGGCTCTTGCTTTTTCCCTTTTTGCGGGAGTGCATTCTTGCCATTTTTCAGTCTCACCTTTTACCTAACGCGCTCTTTTGACGGGCGTTTGCCGCCCGCCTTTTTCGAAGGCCTTTTTCCGCGAGGGGTTGTTTGCCCGGCGACCAAATGCCTTCTCGGATGCGCTTCGGTTTGAAAACGATTTAGTTACTTGTGCACTTCGACTTTCGGCTCGCCCTCGAAGTTCGGCATTGCCGAGAATTCGACTGCGCGGCTCTTGGCGACGGCCTTGATGTCTTCCTGGGCGTCTGCCAGTTCGCGGCACGCCTGTTCCGAAGCGGTAATCTTCAGAGAAGAGAGTTCTTCGTTCAAGGCCATGGCCGACGCGGCCTTTAATTTGCGCACCTGGGCCAGTACCGAGTGCAGTAAAGCGCAATAATTCTCCGCTTCCTCATTAATAAGGGCTTCGTCGGCCGCGGGCCAGCCGGAGACGTGGACGCTCTTCTTTTTCTCCGCTTCGGCGTAGCCAAGCGAATGGTAGATTTCCTCGGTGGTGTACGGCGCGATGGGCGCGAGGAGCCTAAGCGTGGTCAAAAGCGACTGGCGCAGGCAGTATTGCGCCGCCTTCTTCGACTCTTCGCCGAACTCCTTGGGCGCGTAGATCCTGTGCTTGACGTCCTCGAGGTAGTAGTCGCAGAAGTCGTGCCAGAAGAACGCGTGGATTGCCGTGATGGCGGTGTAGTAGTCGTAGTTGCGGTAGGCCGTGGCGCATTTCTTGGAAAGGGCGTGCAGCCGGCTTAGGATCCACCGGTCGGGGAGCCGGAACCTGTAGTCCGCGGCAGTGGCCTCGCCGGCTTCGGGATAGTCCTTGGTGGCGCCTTCGACGAACTTGGACGCGTTCCAAAGCTTGTTCAAAAACGACTGGGCGTAGTTGACGTCCTTCCAGTAGAAAATCACGTCTTTTCCCGTCGAGCCCGACAAGGCGATCCACTGGCGCAGCGCGTCGACGCTAGTCTTGGAAATCACGTCTTTTGCTTCGACGTAGTTGCCAAGGGACTTGCTCATCTTCTTGCCGTCGGAGCCGCACACCATTCCGTTGACCAGCATGTCCCTAAACGGCGGCTTGCCGGTCAGCATGGTGCAGCGGTAGATTGTGTAGAACGCCCAGGTGCGGATGATGTCGGTTCCCTGCGGGCGCAATGACGTGGGGTAGAGCCATTCGAACATTTGCTTGTTGTCGGGCCATCCCGTGATGATGAGGGGAGTGATGGACGAGTCGACCCAGCCGTCGCAGATGGCTTTTTCGCCGACGAGTTTTCCTCCGCACGAGCATTTTTCCCTGGGCGGCTTGTCGGCCGCGGGGTCGACGGGGAGCGACTTTTCGTCGGGCGCGTGGGTTTCGCCGCATTTTTCGCAAGTCCAGAAGGGAATGGGGATGCCGAACACCCTCTGTCGCGAAATGCACCAGTCCCATTCCAGCCCGTCGACCCAGTCGTCCATGAGCTGGAGGGCGTGGGGAGGGTACCAGTGCATTGTCCTGGCGGACTCCTTGATCTTGTCCTCGAGCCCCTTGACTTTGCAGAACCATTGTGTCGATTGAAGCAGCTCGACGGGCTTCTTGCACCGGTCGTGGGTCTTGACCACCTGTTTCGTCGGCTTTTTCTCGACGACGAGGCCCAGCGCGTCCAATTTCTTAAGGATTTCTTCCTTGGCCTGGTGGATCTTGGTTCCGGTCAGCTCCTTGGCGTCGAGCAGGCGGCCGGACTCGTCGCAGGCCTTGATGATTGGAAGCGAGTGGCGGTAGGCCCAGACGACGTCCTGCTTGTCTCCGAACGTGCACACCATCACTGCGCCGGTGCCGAACTCCTTGTCGGCGTCAACGTCGGCGACGATGGGCACTTCCTTTCCGTAATACGGCGTGACTGCCTTGGAGCCGATGACGCCCTGGTAGCGTGGGTCTTCGGGGTGGACGCAGACAGCGACGCAGGCGTGCAGCAGCTCGGGCCTCGTGGTCGCGATGAGCAGCTCTTTCCCGGTTTCCTTGATTGTGAACTTGATGGTGTTAAGCGTGCTTTCCCTCTCGACGTCCTCAAGCTCGGCTTTTGCTATTGCGGACTCGCAGAACGTGCAGAACAGCACGGGGTGCTCCTTGCGGTAGACGAGGCCGTCCTTGAACATTTGCAGCAGCGAGTACTGGACTTTCCTGTGGTAGTCCTTGTCGAGGGTGTAGTATTCGTGGCGCCAGTCTATCGAGAACCCAAGCAGGTTCATCTGTTCCTTGATTGACGCGATGTTGCCGCGGGTGAATTCGAGGCACTTTTCGCGGAACTCTTCGCGTGGCAGGTGCTTGCCGAACTTCTTTTCGACCTTGACTTCGGTGGGGAAGCCGTGGCAGTCCCACCCTTGCGGGAACAGCACGTTCTGGCCGTTCATGCGGCGGAACCGCGCTGCAAAGTCGATGTAGCCCCAGTTGAGCGTCGAGCCCGTGTGGAACTCGCCGGTGGGGAAAGGCGGCGGGGTGTCGATGACGAAGCACGAGCGCTCCTTGTCCTTTTCGTCGAACCAGTAGATCTTGTCGTCGGCCCAGGCCTTCATCCACTTTTCCTGGACCTTCGCGCAATCGAGCTTGTCAAGTGCCATTTTTCATCCCTCATTTTTTTGCAACGTAAACTGCGACGTTTTCGAACTGCCATACTACGTCCATTGTCTTGAACCCGGCTTGCTTGAGCCAGGAGAATTGCTTTTCCAGCGAGGCGGGCAGGTCCTCTTCCCGCGCGTGGCGGACCCAGTGCTCGGCCTCGGCGCCGGAGAGGTTGCCGCGGACGAAGGCCTCGTAGTTTTCCCTCGACTTTTTGTCCAGTTCCCCGTCTTCGAACGCCACGAAGTCGCCGTTCACGAACGTGCCGCCTTTTTTCAGGCAGCCGAACACTTTCTTGAACAGCTGTTCTTTCTTTTCGTGGGAGTTGTTGTGGATTGCGACCGCGGAATAGGCGGCGTCAAAGCCTGTTCCGAACTCGCGGGCAGTGAAGTCGGCTTCGACTATTTCGACGCTTGAACTCGCGCCGTTGAGCTGGAGGTTGTTGCGGGCGGAGGCGAGCATGTGCTTGGAAAAGTCCACTCCGGTGATTTTTGCGTCCGGGAATTTTTTGAGGACGAGGAGGGAGGTGTCGCCTGTTCCGAGGCCCAGGTCGAGGAACTTTGCGCCGCCAGGAACCGCGGCCGCCACGGCTTTTTGCAGCTCGTCGTTCCTGGGCACTATTTTGGGCGAGCACTTGTCGTAGAGCGTAAGCTTTGAGTCGAAGTGCAGTTTTACAGCATTGGCGCAGTCTTGCAAAAAATCCACTCAGCCGTTTGAAAAACCAGCCCCGCATTTCAGGCGGGATTAGCTCCAGGCCGGCTTCAGCCCGTACTCTAACAGTTGGCAAAAACACGCTTTAAAGCGTTTCGCGGCGCGTCTTTGAGGTAATCTTTAATACTCCCCTTGAGCAAGAATTGTTCCATGCCAAGGCTGCCGAATTCGAAGTCGTTGCGCAGCGGAGCCACCGAGCGCAGGGGCAGGGACGTGGCCGCAAATTCCGCAAGGCAAGACCAATTAGTCAATACCGTGGCCAATCTTGCGGGCAAAGTCTGCACCGTCCAGCGAGCCGAACGGCTCAAGCAAGCGATAAAGGAGGCGGCAGCGCCCGCCAAGCCTGTCGAGCCCGGGGCCGCGCCGAGAACCGTTTATTCGTCCAGCTGGAAGTTCGGCTGGCGTTCCAAGGAACAGGCCGCCAAGCGCGGCATTGCGCCGAAGAAATAGTCGGTTCCGTTTCCGCGTTGCCGGCTAACGCGGCGCCCTCGGCGGGAAGCAGAGGTTTTGCAGGCATTCGGCGCCGTTGGGCAGCCGCGCCTTAAGTTTTTTCATCGTGGTCCCCACGCATTTGCCGGGGTCGCCGTCTTTGAACTCGAGTTTTTGGCCAAAAACATCCGCGTTTGTCGCGCCCATTTCTTTGAGGGCTCTTGCAAACTCGTTCCAGTGCCTTTCCGCGCGGGGCGTTATGTGGACGTTTGCGGCATCTTTTTCTTCTTTCATCTTTGGGGTGGGGCCGCCAAAAATATTCCACCCCTCCGTGATTGCAAAAGTGGGAACTACCATCCCCTTAAGTCTTGGGAATTTTTCGGCAATCAGTTCCCTCGTTTTTTCAGCGTGTTTTTCGTCTTCG
>CAYVQS010000012.1:0-14595 GCA_964453195.1 Microcaldota archaeon
GGGGGCCGAACGTTTTTCCCGCCCGCTTTACGGTTATTTTTCTCAGGTCGGGCCAGGCGGCCCCGAGCCTTTCGGCGTCGGCCTGCCGCATGACAAGCGCCTGGAGTCCCGGGCTTGTCGCCTCGGCCGCGGTTTTTCCGGAAAGCGTGGCGATGTGCGGGCAAAGCCGGTGTGAAAGGAAAATTTTCGCGAACGACTCGCCGGCCGCGTCCGCCATCCTCGTGGAGTCGAAGCTCTTCCTTGTTTTCGCGTATTCGCGCAGGAACTCGACCCAGAGGGCGTTGACTTCGGCAAGGAAGTACCTCTGCCCGGCCACGGCGCTGGCCTCGGCGCAGGTCTTTCCCAGCCATTCGTCGGGAATCCGCGCCGGCACTTTCGCGGCGCCGTCGGAAAACCGTTTTTCGACCTCGACGTCGGTCCAGGAATAGTTGGCGCGGCAGGACAGAAGCCGGTTCTGCTCTATCCTGACGTCGTCGCGGTTGAGCATTCCCTCGACGAAGTTCCACGCCGCCTTTTCGAAAGCAGTTTCGAGCCCCGGGTCCTTTTTGCGGTTGGCAAGCCGGGCCGCAACAAGGAGGCACAGCACGGTCGCGTCGACTCCGTTGTAAGTCGCGTCTTTTCCCGCGCGCGTGGCAACCAGGCCGTGCTTTTGGGTCTTGAAGGCCTCGAGCACGAACCGTTTCACGGCCTGCGGGCTGTGCTTGTAGAACAGATCGAAGTCCCAGAACACTTCGTGGAACAGGTCCCTGAACCACGGCTGCCTAAACCAGAACGCGCCCGCGTCCAAGAGCTCGCCGCACCCGAATTTTTCCAGCAGGCAGTACAGCCGCGCAGCTATCAGGCGGGCTTTCTCCTTTCCGAACTCCTTTTCGCACGCTCCAAGCTCGTTCTTGAATTTTTCCAGCACGCGGTCGCACTTGGAGCGCTCGGCCTTTTCGTCGTAGGACGCGAGCTCCTTTTCGCGTTTTATTCCCCCCGCTTGGCCTGCGAACAGGAACAGCTCGAGTTTTCCCGCCTTGGGCCTTGCCGAGAATACGCCGGGGCAGAACACGTTCCTCGACTCGCCAATGAACTTTAGGTTGCCGCCGCGCTCGCCGCTTCCCATCTTGTAGTTCCAGTGCTGGGTGAACTGCGCCTGCCGTCTCTCGAGCTTCGGGCCGCCGGAAATCAGCAGCTGCATTCCGTGCCGCACGACCGCAAGCCCGTTCGCGCCGAGCGATGCAACGTGCTCTCCGGGCGCCGAAGCCGCCCGGCAGTCGCGGACGTCGGCAAGCGGCAGGAACTCTATTTCGTCCGCCCAGCCTGCGTCAATTGCGACGCAGAGGCAGGGGTGCCTGGGCTTGCGCATCAGGTAATACGAAACGGTTACCGGCTTTGCGTTTCCGGCGGAGTAATGATAAGCCGCTTTCCACGGCGACAGTTCTACCTTCGTAGCAGTGAGCGGGAACGCTTCGCCGTTTTTGACTGGCCTGACGAAGAGCGCGTCGAGGAACTTCCAGTCCTCCTTGCCGCAGTTTGCCGTGAATCCTTCCCAGGCGTAGTCGCGGTTGGGGCCGCCGAATCCGTTGAGGTTGCAGGAGAATGCGGAGAAGCCGGCCTCGCAGCCCGGCCGCCTCAAAAGCGCGCGGCTGGTGAGGCTGCCGTTTTTTCCCTTTTCGGCCGGGGCGGTTTCGAAAACGAGGTCTTCGGACTGCATTTTTACCAGGTCAGCACAGCGCGAACTTGTAGAACAGGGGCTTGTCGCCGATGATTTTTATTTTGCCCTCGCGGCCGAGCCATCCCAGCGCGCCGTAGAGGTCCTTTTCGTTGAGTTTTGTGGCGCGCTTGAGCGACGAGATGGTCATCGGGCCGTTCCTGTTAAGGGAGTCCCAGACGATTCCCGCGTCCTTTCCGAAGTATTCGTCGACAGCAGGCATGGTCTCTCACCTTTTTCCCGGAGAACGCTTGTAGTTCTCCATTGCCTGATGATAGGCCTCGTGCATCCGCAGGACGATGAAGTTCCAGTCGAAATACGGCGACTGCACGCGCTCGGCGCCGCCGCGCGACAGGCGCCTGCGCAGGTTGTCGTTTCTCAGCACCATTTCGAGGATTTTGGCCAGGTAGTCGGCGCGCATTTCGAACCGGTCCTCGTCCATCGGCACCTTGACCCCGCTGATTCCGTTCTTGATGATTTCGTTCATCCCGCCGGTGCCGCCCACCACCACCGCGGGGCCGGTCACGTTGTTGTTTTCGCACGCCAGGTCGGCCGCGAGGCCTTCGAGCGTGACGAGGCCGAACGGCTCGTACAGCGACGGAAGGCAGATTACGTCGGACGCGCAGAACAGGCCCTTTTTGAGCGTCTCGTCGAGCCATCCGCTGTTGATTGCCACCTTGCCCTCTATGCCAAGCGCCTTGATTCTCTGCGAATACTTTTCGTATTCCGTGCCGGTGAACGAGCTTGAGAGCACGAGGAGGGTGTCGTCGCGGTTGAGGATTGCCATGGCCTCAAGCAGCTGGTCGATTCCCTTGCGGGCGTCTACCCTTCCGATGAACAGGACGTAGTGCTTCTTGTCCGCGAGCTTCTTGAGGATTTCCCGGCCCTTCTGTATCTGGGCGAGCGAGACAGTCTTCCAGTCGTCGAGGATTATTCCGTTGGTGAGCCCCGAGGCTGTTTCGCCGATGAGCTCGAGGTCGCTGGTCTCCAGAAGCAGAAACTCCTCGTACTGCTCTTCCTTCCTAAGCTGGTGATTCGTCCACTCCTCGCCTTTTTCAAGCTCGAGGGACTCGCGGATTTCCTTCTTGAGCGGCAGCAAATGATAGGCGACGAACTTGCCTTCGGAGACGCTGACTCCCTGGATCATGTCGGCTTCCTGCAGCGCCGCGGCCTCGACGCGCACGGGCGCGGCCTCGTAGTCGGGCTGGCCCATGGACCGGCCGTATTCGCAGGAGTGGAACCTGCAGTAAAGCGGCAGCCCAAGCTTTTCCTTGGCGAGGAAGCCGGCGGGAAAAGCCAGCCAGTCCTGGGCGTCGACGAGCGCGATTTTTTCGGTCTTGGCGATTTCCGCCGCCAGTATGGGTGCGTGCTTCCAGAACCCGCACAGCAGCCTGTAAAATGGCCACGGCGAGCTGCGCTCCGACTTTATCCGGTAGTTGTCCCAGAGCGTCTTGTGGAACGCGTAATAGTCCTCGGTCGAGAGGTTCGACTCTATGAAGTAGCATTTTTCCCCGCCGCGCTCGGTCGAATATACCTTGAACCCGTTCTTGGCCCCGACCTGGTCGAACTGGGGTTCAGGCTTGAGGTCGGCAAGCGGCTCTGCCGGGTCGTGAAGCGAAAGCACGAGTGGCTCGAACTCGGTGCGTCCGCGCTTGGCGGCGTTCCTCCACGCCGGCAGCAGCTCCTTGGCGAAGCGGTGCAATCCCCCGGCGGGCTTTTCGAGCTCGGTAATCAGGAACAGTACTTTTCTCATTTTCATGCGCCTCCGGGCCGTGCCGCGACGTGCGGCCTGCATATTCTCGGCACTGCGTCTTGTCCGTCTTCAACTGGCCATTTGAGCCTGGCCTCGGCCCGCATGGCCTTTCCGCGTTTTTCCGCGAGCCGCTCCCCGACTTTCTGCTTGAAGTCCTGGACCGTGTTCATGTAGTTGACGAAGTTCTCGTACGGGTTGCATCCCTTGTACGGCGAGAAGTATTCGTGCACGTCGCCGTCGGCCCAACTCTTGGTGCAAAAATACATGAAGTGGTCGCTGGTCTGCAGCATTCTCCAGATTTTCATAAGCGCCGGGTCGCCGGTCTTCCGGACCGGGTCGCGGAGGTTTTCGACTTCGCAAAACGACGCCTTCTGCATCTCGTTGCCAAGCCAGGCGGACTCGTCGCGCTCCTGGTCCGCCCAGGAAATCGTGGCGTGGGCGTCGATTGTCCCGCGGGGCTCAAACTCCTTGGCGGCCTCGGAGACCGTCAGGGTCTTTATTCCGCGGCCTGAAAGCTTTGCCGGCAGGTGCCGGAGAAAATCAAGTATCCCGGTGTCCTTCCAGTGGTGTTCGCCGAAGGTCTCGTAGTCCATGAACAGGTTGACGCACTCGCCGTCCGCCGCGTCGAGCCACGACGCGTATTTTTCCGCGGTCAGGGGCCATTGTGGCCACTGCCTCGAAGAAAACCGGTAGCCGACGTCGTCGCTGAGCCTGTAGTTTCTCATCAAGAGCTTGATTTTTTCGCATCCTTGCGGCCGATAGGCGTAGTTCGGGCTCCTCCAGCCGAGCACTCTTTCGATTCCCTCGGTGAGGATGACGGAGTACCCCATTTTCTCGGCCTCGGCCGCGATGCGGTTGTTGTACAGCATCTCGGTGTTCCGAAACGCCGTCGGCTTGCCCAGATTAAACAGGTCCTTGATGAGGCGCGAGTGCATCCTGACCTGTTCTCGGAACTCGGTCGGTTCCGCGTAGAGCGACGAGAGCGAGTGGTAGTAAGTCTCGTCCACGAACTCGACGCACCCGGTCGACGCGAGCTGCTGGAACGACTCGAGCACGTCGGGAGCGTATTTTTCCGCCTGTTCGAAAAACACCCCCGTGGCGCTGAAGCTCACCTTGAATTCTTTTCCCGACTCGTCCATTGCGGCAAGCAGCGCCTTGTTGGCGGGCAAATAGCACTGGCGGCTGGCCTTTTCGAAGTAGTGCCGGTTGACGACGTCGTCGAAATACGCCGAAAACAGCGCCTGCGAGTCGCCTTTCCAGCCGTTCTGGTCCCCGAACAGGCGGTACTTGTTGATCCGCACGGGCTGGTGCGCGTGGAAATACAGGCAAACATTCTTGGTCATGACATCACCGGCAACGCGACGCCACTGGCAATCGCCTCGCAATATACTTGCAGCGTCTTCGCCGCAGTGTCGGCCCACGAGAACCGCGAGGCCTCGCGGCGCTCCATTTTCCGCATTTCGCGGCCAAGCGAAGGATAGCGCAAAAGCGCGACTATTTTCGCCGCCATTTCATCAACGTCCCAAAAATCCACCCGCAGGCAGTTCTTCGCAACTTCTGCGACGCCTGCGTTTTTCGAGAGTATTACCGGCGTGCCGCTTGCCATCGCCTCGAGAACCGTGATTCCGAACGGCTCGGAAACGCTGGGCAGGACGTAGACGTCTGCGGACGCGTACAGCGACGGCAATTCTTCCTCGGGCGAATACCCTGTGAACGTTACCTTGTCGGCAATTCCCAGCTCGACCGCGAGTTTCACCAGGTACGGTAGCTGTTCGCCCTTTCCGCTGACCACGAACCGCACGTCCCGTTCTTTTTCCAGCACGCGCTTGGCCGCGCGCAGGAAGTACTCCGCGCCCTTCTGCACGCTGAGCCTGCCGTGGAACAGCACGAGCTTGCGGCCGTCGTCGGCCAGCCTCTTTTTGGAGTGGTTGGCGAAGAAGGAATAGTCGACCGCGTTGTAGACCACGCGTATCTTGGCCTCGTCGGCGCCGAAACGGTCGACAAGCTCGCGCTTGGTCATTTCGCTCACCGTGATTATGCGGTCGGCGCGCTCGACTCCGAGCTTTTCCAGGTTCACTATCCACTGCATGGGCCAGAGGTTGGCGCTGCGGTCGTATTCCGTGCTGTGCACGGTGAAAACAAGCGGAAGGCCGGTCTTTTCCTTGGCCCTGGCGCCGGCAACTATCGACACCCAGTCGTGGCAGTGGATGACGTCATACCTGCGCCTTTGGTGGTTTGCCGCCAGCCTGCGCCAGCACAGTTCGTTGAAGAACGCGACTGCGTCGAAGAACTGCAGGTCGATAGGCTGAATTTTTTCCCACCATCCCCTGGTCCGCGTGGATTCGCCGCCGTACGCCCCGGTTCCGGCCGCAAGCTCGGCTTCCTCGCGGTTGGCGGGCCCGACCTGGATGACGTTGACCCCCGGCGCGCCCGCAATCGTCTGCCTGGTAGCCGGCATGTAAAAGTCGACCTCGATTCCAAGTTCGGCAAGCCGGCGCGAGAGCTCGTAGCAGTGCACGCCCAAGCCCCCGCTAAGGAACGGAGGGTACTCCCACCCAATCATAGCTACCCGCAACTTAACCCACCCATCAAAACAATTCGCGGGCCTTATTTGTGGAAAAAATCCCTCGTTTTGGAAATTCCAAGAACGAGAGGCCTTAATTATTGGAAAAGAGCGTTTCCCGCCTTTTAAAACTATCACGGAGTTTTTCTGGCTTATAAACTGCGTCTAAAAATTCAGTTTTTGGGCGGGAGTTTTACTACTGGGCGGGAGGTACTGGCCAAGGGGGCTTTTTGGCGGCCGGAAGGCGACGGTGGGCGTCGCTGAAGGTGACTGGGTAGGTGATGACTAGTGGATGGGAGATATTGGAACCAAGCCGAGCGCGGCGTTCTATTTCTTGCCTGCGAGCGACAGCTGGGCGAGGAGGGCTTCGAGCTGGATGCGTTCGTTGGCGCCTTCGACCATCCGAAAGTCGTATTCGCCGATGCGGTCGGCAAGCGCGACTTTGCGGTCTTCGGCCATGTCCTTGGAAACGACTTCGCGGTAGATCTGGCCCAGGACCTCTTCGCCGGACATGCCGTACTTGACAAGCAGCGAGTCCAGCAGCTTGCGGGCGTCGGAAAACTCGCCTTTGAGCGCGTGGTCGACCATCTGGCCCACCTCTTTCGGCGTGGCGCGGCTGGCGACCTTGAACACTTCCTCTTCGCCCACGGCCTTGTGGCTGAACGACGCGCCCTGAAGCACGTTGATTGCCTTGCGGGCGTCGCCTTCGGCAACGTAGACCACCGCGTCGAGGGCCTTTGCGTCGAGCTTGATTCCCTCTTTTTCGGCGATGTGCTCGGCGATTTTCTTGATGTCGGCCTCTCTAAGCGGGGCGAAGCGGAACACGGCGCACCTGGACTGGATGGGCTCGATGATTCTTGAAGAGTAATTGCAACTCAAAATGAACCTGGTCTTGTCCGAGAAGCGCTCCATCGTCCGCCGCAGCGCCTGCTGGGCTTCTGAAGTGAGTGCGTCGGCCTCGTCGAGGAAGATGATTTTGAACGCGACGTCGGCAAGCGGAATCGTCCTTGCAAAGTCCTTTATCTTGCCGCGGACGACGTCGATTCCTCTCTCGTCGCTTGCGTTGAGTTCCAGGAAGCATTCGCGGACCGCGTCGCCGTAGAGCTCGGTGGCAAGCGCCAACGCGCACGCGGTCTTTCCGATGCCGGGCCGGCCGGCAAAGAGGAGGTGGGGCATGTCCTTGGTCTTGGCGTAGGCCTCGAGCCTCTCGGAAATCTGGCTCTGCCCGACTATGTCCTTGAGCCTGCGGGGGCGGTATTTTTCAACCCAGGGCTCGTACGCCGATTCTTTCTTTTCAGGCATTTAATCCACCACAACTAGGAATAGACTATTCTCCTTCGGTTTTTAAAAAACCGACCCCGGCCCAACCCGCTGATTTTTATTGCCGGTTTTCCTCGTTTTGTCATCTGAAAAGAGGTGTTTTTGCTATGGCAGGCGTCGTCATCGTTACTACTGAATCGATTCCGGGCTACGAGGTCCAGAAATACGTGGGCCTTGTCTGGGCGTCTTCTGCCCGGTCGGAGAACGTGCTGTCGGAACTGGGCGCAATAATCACGTCGTCCACTGGCGGCGAAGTCAAGACTTTCAAGCGCATGATGAACCACGGCCGCAACGACGTCGTGAACGAAATCGTGCGCAACGCCGAGGCCAAGGGCGCGAACGCGGTCATCGGCCTGAAGATGGGCTCGATGTCCATCCAGCCCGGCGCAGTCGACATCTATGCCTACGGCACCGCCGTGGTCGCGAAGAAGAAGGGCAAGTAGTTTTTCGCTTGTTTTAGTTTCTATTGCTTGCTCTGCGGTAATGATTATGGCAAAATGGGTGAAAAAAGCAGGTTACGAAACGCTGTTGCTGGCGGGCGAAAAAGACCTTGATTCGGCCGGCGCGGAAGCGCAACTGGTGCGGTTTCGCAGGGGAAAGTATTCTCATTTTCACAAGAAGAAAACGGAGCTTTTCTATTTTACCGCGGGGTCCGGACGGGCAATAATCGGCGGAGTCGAAAAAAGGCTCGGCAGGGGCTCTTGGTTGCTGGTGCCGCCCAACGTTATTCACAAGTTCGTCAACGAGGCGGAAGCTCCGCTCGAAGCAATAATGCTCAAGACCAACAGCAGGCGTGGCGATACCTACAAGTAGCCGGTTTAACAAAATAACTGGAAAAAGGTTATTCCGACTTGTACTTGGTGCGGTTGGCGGTCTTGCCCCAGCAGTCCTTGCAGATTATGAGGCGGACGCCTTTTTTCTGCTTGCGCGAGAGGCGCGAGGACTTGGTGCATGAAGTGCACAGTTCACGGCCGCAGTAGTTGCAGGGCTCGCGCTTGTGCGCTTCTTTCTTGCATCTTTCGCATTTTCCTATCATTTCACAAAACCTCTGGAAAAACTTGAAACCCGGTTCTAGCAATCGCCTAATGCCGTGAGAACGAGCAGTATTTCTTTGCCCACGCACATTTTTAATTGCTTTTTTCAGCCTCTATAAGGCGTTTTCCATGAAAATCCACGTCAAGACCTACGGCTGCACGTTCAACCAGGCAGACTCCGACGCCATAATCAAGCGGTTGGCGGAAGGCCTGCAAGGCGCTCGGTTTGTCCAGTCCGACCGTACAGCGGACGTAGTCATAATCAACTCGTGTTCGGTCAAGGAAGCCACCGAGCAGAAAATCCTGTTCGAAATCAAGCGCCTGGGCCTTGCCAAAAAGCCGGTGGTAGTCTGCGGCTGTCTTGCCCAGGCAACGCCCGACTTGGTGCAAAACGCCAATTCCCGCGCCGTTGTCGTCGGCACGTTCTCCTACGATTCTCTCTCGGCCGCTGTTGCGGCAGCGTTGAAAGGCGAACAATTTGCCAGGACCGGACGGGGAAAAGAGCTGCCGCTCGTGGTTGCGCGCGACGGCGCGGTGGCGCGGGTGCAAATCTGCCGCGGCTGCCTGGGCTCGTGTTCCTACTGCTCGACCAAGCTTGCGCGCGGCGGCCTCGCGTCGCACCCAATCAAGGAAATCGTGCGCCAGGTCGAAAAAGCGGTTTTTGGCGGCGCGAGGGAAGTGCAGCTCACCGCCCAGGACACGGGCTGTTACGGGTTTGACTTGGAGCCGGGCCGGGACTTGGCGGATTTGCTTGGCGCAGTATGCGCCATCGAGGGGGATTTTCGCGTGCGGGTGGGGATGATGAATCCCGAGCACGCCCTGAAAATCCTGTCCAGACTCCTAAAGGCGTTTGAAAACCAAAAAGTCTACAAGTTCCTCCACCTTCCCGTGCAAAGCGGGTCGGACGATGTCCTGAAGCAAATGCGGCGCGAGTATTCGGCCAAGGATTTCTTGAAGGTCGTTCGTGCTTTCCGCAAAAAATTCCCCGGCCTCACCCTCGCGACCGACGTCATAGTCGGCTTTCCCACTGAAGCCGGAAAAGATTTTGAAGAGACTGCGGCGCTGGTGCGCCGCATCCGGCCCGAAGTCTGCAACGTGTCAAAATATTCTTCGCGGCCAAAGACGCCTGCGCACAAGCTGAGGCAGTTGCCCAATTTGCAAGTCAAGCGCCGCAGCGAAGTCCTCAGTGCGTTGTGCCGGCGGATTTCGCTTGAGTCCAACGAAAAGATGGTTGGTTCGGAACGGTCCGTGCTGTTCACCGGGAAGACGGCCGCGGGGATTTCGGGCCGCGCGGAAAACTACAAGCCCGTCTCCATCCCGGCGGCCGACGCGGCACGGCATCGCTTGAAGCCGGGCGATTTCGCCTTGGTCAAAATAACCGGCGCGGGGCCGAGCCACCTCAAGGCGGTTGTCCTGTAGCGAAACCGGGCCGTTTGCCTGCCGGAAACCTTGTTGCTGTCCGGGCGTTATTTGCCGGTGGAACGCGGCGGTTTGGCTTCCGCCGACGCAAGATATCGTTTTAAAAGCGCTGAGCGAAATATGCTAGAAAATACGGTGTTCAAATGGTAAGGCATTTCGCAGGCATGGTTTCCCTCGCTTCCGAGGCGTACGGCCGCAACATCAAGCTCATTTCGGCGTTCAGCCTGCCGTTTTTGCTCGCGTTTCCGCTGGCGCTGCTGTCGCCCAACTACGTTTCCCTCGGCGGCATCTTTTTGCGGACCAGCAGCATCCGCGGCCAGCTTTCGGCGCTTGACGCGCTTTCCTGGAAAGGGCTTTCGTTCTTCCTGTCGGGCCTGGGCAACAGCCTCGGCAACGGCACCGTCCTCGGCTTCTTGGGCTCCGAGCTTGCCGCGTTCCTGTCAAGCCCGCTTTTAGCCTTCGTCGTGAGCTCGTTGTTCCTCGTCGTCGTCTTCACGCTCGCCCTTCTCGTTTTTTCGTTCGCAATAGTCGCAATCAACGTCGTCATCCGCTCCCAGCGCACGCTGACGCACCTGACGCACTACGAAATCGAGAAAATCGGGTCCTGCACCTACCGCTATTTCCGCGTGATGTTCTTCGCCTTCCTCGCCGGGCTCGTCGCCAACATAGTGCTGTTCGAGTTCGGCTACCAGGCCTCGCTTGGCGCGCTCGTGTCGTTCGCAGTCGCCGCGTCCGTGCTCTACGCCGCCCAGGCAATAGTCATCGACGACCTCAAGGACTGGAACGCGGTGCGCCGCAGCGCGTCGCTCGTCACGCGCAAGTTCAAGCACTTCGTGCTCTTCGTCGCCTTCGCCGGCATTCTCCTGCTCGTCAACGACTATTTCTTCATCCAGCTCCAGTCCAGCGCGGCGTTCGCAATCGCGGCCAAGTACATGGCGGTCGCCATCAATTCCCTCGCCATCCTGCCGTTCCTCGAAGTGCTCAAGACCCAAGTCTACCTGTCCAAGTACTCGATAATCGGCCGGTAGGAAAAGGCCGGGCGGGCAATTTCAATAAAACTAGTTCTAGAACCGCTCTCCAAAGTCAGGCGGTTTTCCTGGTAGCAAAGTAGAGTTCGAACCGCGCGGCGCCGCAAAGGTCGCCGGCGTTTCCGGTCGGGTACGCCCGGCCGAAGAAGATTGTCTTCCCATCGGCAGTCAGCGACGCCGCGCCCTCGCCGATTGCCGAGCCGTCGTGCAAGTCCGCAAGCAGTTTAGGCTCGGTCCAGCCGCCGTCCTGCTTTTTGTGGGTGACTGCGAGGAACAGCTTGCCGTCCTTTTCCTTGCTGAAGTAAAGCGTGTTGCCGTCGGGCCGTATCATGGGCTGGATTTCCCTTTCTCCAGTCACCGGCGCCGGCATTATCGTTGGTTCGGACCAGCAGTCGTCGCACGACGCGCTTTCGCGCGTCGAATAATAGATGTGCATTCCCGTGTCGCCTTCAGTGCCTTCGCCGGTAATTTCGTTTCTCATGAAGTATATTGTCTTCCCGTCGGCAGTCAGGCTTGGCGTGTCGGCCTGCATGCCGGCCGCGTTGATTTTGGGCCCCAGGCTTTTGGGCGTCGTCCACGCGTCGTACGGCGTTGCGTGCGAAACGAACAGCTCTCGCTTCAGCCGCTTTTTCATGGCCTCTTCGAGGTTCTGGGAAGTGAAGAAGAGCTGGGTACCGTCGAAGGACTCTACCGCGGCGGCCTCGTTGATTTGCGAGTTGATTGACGCGGGAAGCGCCGTTGCGGCGCCCCATTTTCCGTCCGCCTGCTTTTGCGAGACGAACGCGTCGAAAAATCCTTGGCTTCCCGGCAGTTTTGCTTCTGGCCTGCCGCAGTCGTAGTAGACGAAGTACAATTTTCTTCCGTCGGGCGAAATCCACGGCTGGTCTACCCACGCCAGGCCTTTGTTGAACGGCGCGTCGAGCTTTTCGGGCGCGTTCCACTTGTCGGGCAGCAGCCTTTCGTCCGTGTAGGTGGGGGCCGGGCCCGGCGTTGCGGTGGGAACAAATGCCGTTGGAGACGGCGTTGCCGTAGGAGTCGCGGCCGCCGGCGGCTGGCTGGCGCATCCTGCGAAGAGGATGACAAGCGCGGCGAGGACTGCGAGTTTGAATGTTTTCATTGCACGTTCGCCATTCCATTTAGTCGCCCGCCCTTTTTTATTCTCTTGCACACAACTACTTCCCGCGAGTTGAAAAATTTCCCAAGAGTGAGAAAAATGGCGGTCCAGCTCATAATCACGGAAAAGCCCCGCGTGGCGGAAAAGCTGGCGGCCGCCCTGTCGGCGGGCAAGGCGTCGGCGAAGCGCTCCAAGCCCGGCGTTTCTTATTACGAGTTCAAGTCCGGCCCGTCCACCGTGCTCGTGGCGCCGGCGGTTGGCCACGTCTATACCCTTGCCCAGAAGGAGAAGAAAAGCGGGTACCCCGTCTTCGACATCGAGTGGGTGGAAAGCGCGTCCGCCGACGAAAAGGCGGATTACACCAAGAAATATTTGTCCACCATCAAGGAGCTTGCCAAGAAGGCCGACGTTTTGGTGAACGCCTGCGACTGGGACGTCGAGGGCTCGCTAATCGGAGGCAACATCCTGCGCTTTGCAGGAAAAGGCAAGCCCGCCAAGCGGATGCTGTTTTCCACCCTGACGGCCGAGGATTTGCAGGCCGCGTACGAGAACATTTCGCCTCTTGACACTCCGCAGATTGACGCGGGCGAGGCGCGGCACGTCCTGGACTGGTACTGGGGAATCAACTGCTCGCGCGCCCTCATGCAGGCCATCCGTTCGGCCGGCATTTTCAAGATACTGTCGGTTGGCCGCGTCCAGGGTCCCACTCTTAAAATCCTCGCCAAGCGTGAGCTGGAAATCGCGGAATTCAAGTCCGAGCCGTTCTGGCAGCTTTTTGCGTTCCTGAAAAAAGCCAAGTTCACGCACGAAAAGGACAGGTTCTTTTCCGAGGCAGAGGCCGACGCGGCGTACGCCGACGCCAAGTCCGCGAAAGAAGCGGTTGTCGAGTCCGCCGAGAAGAAGAAGCACGACCTGTTGCCTCCGGTGCCGTTCGACCTGACTTCGCTGCAGGTCGAGGCCTACCGCCTGTTCAAGTACGCGCCCACGCAGACGCTTGCGATTGCCCAGGACCTGTACGAAGAGGCACTCATCTCCTACCCCCGCACGTCGTCCCAGAAGCTTTCTGCGAAGCTTGGATTGGAAAAAATAATTTCCAAGCTTGCCAACCAGGAGCAATACCTGGCGTTCTGCCGCCAGCTGCAGCAGCAGAAGCGTTTCGTTCCCCGCGAAGGCCTCAAAGAGGACAAGGCGCACCCCGCAATCCACCCCACCGGCCTGGCGCCCGGCAAATTGAGCGCCCAGCAGCAGAAAGTCTACGACCTCATCGTGCGTAGGTTCCTGTCCACGTTCGCTCCCGCAGCGGTTCGGGAAACCGCGACCATCCGGGCAATGGTTTCCCAGCAGCCGTTCGTTGCCTCCGGCGCCATCACCGTGGAAAAGGGCTGGATAGAATTCTACGGCTCGTACTCCAAGCTCGACGAGGACGAACTGCCGGCGTTCAGCCCCGGCGAAAAAGTCAAGATAGAAAAGCTGCAGAAGGAACAGGCGATGACGCAGCCACCCAAGCGCTATTCCCCGGCGTCCATAATCAAGAAGCTCGAGTCGAAAGGGTTGGGCACCAAGGCCACGCGCGCGGCCATTGTCGAGACGCTGTTCGACCGCAACTATCTGACCGGCAAGGCAATTCAAGTCACTGCGCTTGGAATGGCGGTGTTCCACTCGCTCAAGGCGCACGTCCCCCTCGTGCTCAGCTCCAAGTTGACGAGGAAGTTCGAGGAGGATACTGAGGCAATCCAGGACGGCAAACTGTCCAAGGAACAGGTAATCGACGAGGGCAAGGCGGCCCTCTCCAAGATTTTGGAAAAGTTCAGGGCGGACGAGCAGGCAATCGGAAAGGAACTGGTGGGCGCGGTCAAGGAGACCCAGCGCGAGGCCTCGACTTTGGGGCCGTGCACGCGGTGCGCCGCCGAGGGCCGGACGGGCGACAACCAGGGCCAGCTGCAGATTAGGCGCTCGAAGTTCGGAATGTTCGTGGGGTGCGGCAAATACCCGGACTGCAAGCAGACCTTTCCGCTTCCCCGCGGCGCGCTGGTCAAGCCGGTTGGAAAGCCTTGCGAAAAATGCGGCACGCCCATTATCACGGTCATCCGCAAGGGGCGCAGGCCGTTTAACATGTGCCTCGACCCCACGTGCGAAACCAAGAAGGACTGGGGTAGTTTTTCGAAGAAAGACGAGCCCAAAATCACGAAGTAGGCGTGTAGTGCTTAACTGTTTCAAGTGCGCCGCAAGCTGTTTTAAGCGCGGGGCTTGGGCAAGTCAACACGCAGCCTGTCCAATGCGCGTCGGTAGGCGGGGTATTGCTTGGCGTCCATTTGTAATTTAGCCAACGCATTTTTGGCGAGTCCCGAAACCGCAGGGTGCGCACTTCTAGTCATGTGCCCGAGCAATTCCACTACGTTTGGGCCCAGGTATTCGTGTCCTCGATAATTCGGCCATGTGCGTCCCAGTCTACATGTTTGGGGCCGTGCGTTATGGCATTTGCCAATGCTTCTGCGCACAAGGCGGCTCTTTTCGGGCTAGCTCCAAAACAGGTATGCATCAAGTCGTGGGCTTGCCTTATGATGCCGGGCAGGTGCGGACCGTCTTGCAGCGAGGCAAGAGCCAGCATTTTTGCCCGCGAGTCTTCGTTTTCTGAAAGGGCAGTAATGCTTGGAATCTCTTTTTGGGCAGT
>CAYVQS010000013.1:0-14394 GCA_964453195.1 Microcaldota archaeon
TCCTCTTGTTCTCGCTTCCGCGGAATTTTCCGCCTTCCCACTCCGGCCGGCAGGTTACTATGGTTTCAAGTCCGAGCGCCTTGGCCTTGGCAACCAGCGCTTTCACTGCCCCAGGCGACGGCGCCTGCAAATAATCCAGCCTAAGCTCGGCCGCGTCCGCGCCGTCCCGCTTGGCAAGCTTCAACTGCCTTGAACATTCCGCAACCGTCCTTCCAGTCACTACGCCGCAAATCTTCGCCACGGTCAACAACCCGCCAGCCAGGCCTTTTCGAACTCTTTCTCGGAAACTGCAAAAGAATGCTTTCCCTTGGCGGACTTGGGCCGTCCGATTGCCGCAGGCAGCGCCATCATCACCACACCCTTTTCCGACTTCTTGTCAGTGGCCATCGCCCGGAAAACGGTCGCGGCGTCGTATTCTGGAAGCGCGTAGTCCAGGCCCAGCTTTTCCAGCAATTCCGCCTGCCGCTCTTCCGCCTTTTTGGAAAAGAACTTCTTGCCGACCGCGATGCGCGCCTCGATTCTCATCCCGATTGCAACCGCCTCGCCGTGGCCAAGGCCACGGAACCCCGCAAGCGACTCCAGGGCGTGGCCCACGGTGTGGCCGAAGTTTAGCACCTTGCGGTAGTCGCCCTCTTTCTCGTCCGCGGAAACCACCGCAGCCTTCGCCGCGGCGTTGCGGAACACCAGCTCTTCCATCGCCTTGTTCCCGGCGTCCAAGAGCTCCGCGGCGCTTTCTTCCATGAATTGGAACAGTTTCCCGTCCAGCATGACTGCGTGCTTCGCGCTTTCCGCCAGGCCGTTCTTCAGCTCCTTGTCCGGCAGAGTTTCGAGAGCCGAAACGTCGGAAAAGACCGCGAGGGGCTGGTGGAACGCGCCGACGCAGTTCTTGCAGTTTGGAAGGTCGACTCCGGTCTTTCCGCCGATGGACGCGTCCACCATTGCAAGCAGCGTGGTCGGCGCCTGGACGAACGGGATTCCGCGCATGTAAGTCGCGGCAACGAAGCCCGCCAAGTCGCCGGTGACTCCGCCGCCAAGCGCGACTATGAGCGACCTGCGGTCAAGCCCGGACTCCAGGCACTGCTGGGCAAGCATTCCCGCGGTCTGTAAAGTCTTGTTCTGTTCGCCCGCTGGGAACATAAGTAGCGTGGAGTCGAAGCCGTTTTTCTCGAGCGTTGCCGCGGCTCTTTTTCCGTAGAGCTCGGCGACGTTCGAATCGCTTATGACGGCGCATTTCGAGGCGGCCGGCAGGAGCTTCGGTAGCTGTTCGAGCAGGCCGGCACCCACCAAGACGTCGTAGCCGCTTCCCTTTTCCGGCTTCAACCTGACTTTAACCGTCTTCACTTTCGTTCAACCCACTTTTGTTACTAACTTCGGGCTGCAATTTAAGCCCTTTGCCGGAAGCACTGCCGTCTATAATTCGCTTCAGGCGATTTTTCTCCCGACGGCCTTGGCAATCGGCCGCAGCTCTTCGACAAGCTTTGCATATTCGGGGGGTGTCAGTTGCTGGGGGCCGTCGCACTGGGCGCACGCGGGATTGGGGTGCACTTCGATGACGAGGCCGTCGGCGCCCACCGCAACCGCTGCCTTTGCCATCGGCGCAACCAAATAGCTTTTGCCGCTTGAGTGGCTGGGGTCGACGATTATCGGCAGGTGCGAAAGCTTCTTGACGACCGGAATCGCCGACAGGTCGAGAGTGAACCGGGTCTCGGTCTCGAACGTGCGTATGCCGCGCTCGCACAGGATGACGTCCTCGTTGCCGTGCGCCAGGATGTACTCGGCGGCCATGAGGAACTCCTTGATGGTGGCGGAAAGGCCGTTCTTAAGCAGAATCGGTTTTCCCGCGTTGCCGCACTCCTTGAGGAGCTCGTAGTTCTGCATGTTGCGCGCGCCTATCTGGAGGATGTCGACGTACTCGGCAACAAGCTCGACGTCGCGCGGGTCCATGACCTCGGTCATCGTGACGAGGCCGGTCTTTTCCTTCGCCTTTCGCAGGAGCTTCAAACCCTCTTCTTGCATTCCCTGGAACTCGTACGGCGAAGTCCTGGGCTTGAATGCCGAGCCCCTCAAAACCTTTGCGCCTGCCTTCTTGACTGCCACCGCAGTGTCGAGCAGCTGCTTTTCGGACTCGATTGCGCACGGCCCCGCCATCAAAACGACTTCCTCGCCGCCGATGGAGACCCCGTTGACCTTGACCGTGGTGTTTTCCTTGCTGTACTCGCGGCTCGCCATCTTGTAGGGAGCCAGGATGGGAATGACCTTTTCCACGCCCGGCAGCATTTCAAGGTGCTCCTTGTCCAGCACGCGCTCGTCGCCGATGGCGCCAATAACCGTTTTCTCTTCGCCCTCGGACTCGAAGATGCGCAGGCCGCACTTTAGGATGTAGTCCTTTACCTGCTTGGCTTCCTGCTTCGACGCAGTCTTCTTGATTACAATGATCATTTTTCTCCAACCTCTTCTTTTTGCAATTCGGATTTCAAGCGTTGATTTTCCAGGGCCAAAAAACCAAACCATTAGCTAGGGGGTTTGAAAGCGGCCACCAAACGAGGAAAAGTTGCGATTTTCGTGGCCAATGCTAGCCAAAATAGAAGAAGAACTGCCAGCACTTGACGTTGTTCACGGAAATCTCTACCAATATTGCCGGGACCATTATTAATGGTTTCGCCGGGCAATGTGCCCCGAACGTTTTCAAAACGCTTTTAAGCGGGTTTTTTGTTGAAACTGTTGTCAAGCAATTAAGGAGGGGTTGTCCAATGTCTGGTTCTTCAAAGTCGCGGGTTTCGCTGGCTCTGCTGGTCCTCGTCTTTTCTTCACTTGCGTTCGCCTGGGACTGGGGCAACGCGTTCGGCGGCTCGTGGGGCGTCACCGGCATGATAACTGCCACCGCGTCGCCTCCAGTTGCCTGTCTCGACCTCGCCTGCCTCTACCTCTGCCCCTATGGCTACGCGGCCGACGCCAACGGCTGCCAGACCTGCGACTGCAACCCCGCGCCCAACGCGACCGCGACGCCCACCGTGACCGCGATTCCCACGCCGACTCCCACTCCGTCGGCTTCGTGCAGCGTCATCAATGCTTATTCGGGAACCGGCAGCATTTACGATTATCTTGTCGTCAAGGGAAGCTGTTCCGATTCCAAGGGCGTTTTCAGCGACAATTGCAGTCAATCTTACACCGGCGATGCCGTGGTCAACGAGTACTATTGTTCTGTGGCCGGCACCTGCCTGCAGAACTCTTACAACTGCCGCTATGTCTATGGAAGCACGGGTCAGTGCTCCAACGGCGCGTGCGTTCCCGGCGACAATCCGTACTGCGGAAAAAGCGGGCAGTCGTGCTGCGCCAACAGCGTTACTCCGTGCGCATCTGGCCTTAACTGCAACTACGGAACCTGCACAGGCTCGGCGACTACGCCGACGCCTACTGCGTTTCCGACGGTGACGGTGTTTCCGACGCCGGTTCCCGCGACCTGCATTTCCGAGTCCTTCCTGTTCGAGGGCGGTTCCGTTTCCACGACTTCGGGCGTAAAGGTCCGCCTGGTTTCAATCTCGCCATACACTTACAACGGCTCCCGAAAGGCCGCGTTCGAAGTCTCGTCCCCCGCGGGCCTCGTGACGCAGACAATAGGCGAAGGCTCTTCGGCTACCGTGCTTGGCGTAACAATCACGCTAAGGAAAATCGGCGCCGGAGTCAACAACCAGTACTACGTCGACATCTCGGTGTGCTATTCCGGCGGCCCGCTGGTGTGGTGCGCGGACTCTGACGGCGAAAACTACTATTCCAAGGGATACGCCAAGGGCACGGATTATTACGGCAAGGACTTGTCGGGGTACGACTACTGCGACGGAAGCACGCTGAACGAGTACATCTGCAAGGAAACCTACGGCTTCAAGCACGTCACCAAAAGCGGAATCGTCTGCCCCTCCGGCTACTATTGCAAGGATGGCGCGTGCGCCAAGGCCTCGGGTTCGACCTGTTCCGACTCGGACGGCGGCAAGGCTTATCACGTTCAAGGAACTGCGGTTTCGGGGACCTTGAAAAAATCGGATTATTGCGACGAATACGGGCAGCTAATGGAATATTACTGCGGCAGCCAGTACGGCGAGCAATTGGATGAAATATACGTCCAGATTCCCGCGCCGCGATGCGAATACGGATGCAAGGACGGCGCGTGCGTGAAAGCAACGCCGACAGTCACCGTCGTTCCCGGGTGCGAAGTCGGCGGCTATCGCTGCGAGAAGGATTCCGCAGGCAAATACACCGGCTGGGCGCAGAAATGCTATGATTCTTCCGCGGGCTGGGTCAACGTCCAGTACTGCGACTACGGCTGCGACGGCCTTACCGGCCAGTGCAAGCCCAAGTCCGTCCTTGCCTATTGCAAGGACTCCGACGGGGGAATAAGCGAATTCGTCTATGGCCACGTCTACGGCATGAGTTCCAACGGCGTAGCGTTCAGGGAACAGGACATATGCTATCCCGACGGAACCACGCTTAAGGAAAAATACTGCCGCGACGGCACCTATTACGATGCCACGCTGGTTTCCTGCGCCAACGGCTGCAAGGACGGCGCCTGCATAGGCAGGCCCACGCCGACTCCGTCGGCCGAATTCAAGATTTCCTCCCTTTGGTCCGAGCCGTACGCCGACGGCGTTACCCTGGTGTTGGCGAAGATAGTGGATTCCGACGGAACGCCTTCAACCCCCGAAGAGGGCACCAATGCCTCGGCAATAGTTTACTTTGCCAACGGGAGCGGGGTCCTGCAGGCGTCCCGCGAACTTGTTTACGACGGCTCGCGGGCGTATTACCTGCTCAAGGTCGAGAACAGGAAAGAGGCCAAGGCCATTGTTTCGGCCAAGGCCAGCAAGGCCGGCCAAGCCGCGTACGCCAAGGAAACGGTCGTGCTCTACGGCAGCGCCACGCCGTCTCCCTGCCCGCTTCTGCGGTGCGCGGTCTACTGCGAGTACGGCGAAGAACTCGATTCCCGCGGGTGCCCGTCATGCAAGTGCAAGCCGTCGCCGACGGCTACCATTGTTCCCGGCGAGGATTATAAGCTCCGCCTCTTGGCGGGCTGGAACCTGTTTTCGGTTCCCCTTGAAAGGGCTACTATCTCCTATACGGACTGCTCCGCGGCCACGGTGTGGCACTACGACTCCGCCGGCAACAAGTACGTAAAATCAGGCTCGCTTTCCACCGGAGTCTATCTTGCGTCCAAGCTCGGCTACTGGGCCAAGGTCCCAGCAGCGTGTACGGTGCTGTTCCAGGGAGTCTCCAAGGCTTCGATGGACGGCTATAAATTGCTGCCCGGCTGGAACCAGATAGGCGCAGGGTACGAAAAGGCGGCGTGGTCCGCGCTTTCCTCGGAATGCAAGGCGACGGCCGGGCCGTATTCCTACGACTCTGCGGCAAAAGCCTACGAAAAAGCGGCGGCGCTCTATCCGGGCGAAGGCTATTTCGTCAAGGTCCAGTCGGCCTGCGCGCTTGGGCAGTCGGACGAACTTCCGCCCGTGTTGCCCGAATGAGGGAGTGTAAATGAACAAGCTGCTGTTCCTCGCATTGGTTGTCGCCCTGCTGGTGGCGGGCTGCGTTTCCCAACCTGCGTCCCCAGGCCAAAACGCCGAAGCGACGTCCTCCCCGCAAATCCTTGCGGCCACGGCTTCCCCCACGGTTGAAGCGGAGGATAGTCCGCCCGCGCTTCCCAGCGAAGAACTCGACGAAGAAGACTCCGCCGCGGCCGTCGAAGACTTTTCCGAGGACGACTTTCCTATCCTCGACGAAGAGCCCGCGGAAGAGGCCGAGAATGCATCGGAGTCCGCGCCCGGCGAACTGCCTCCCCTTCCGTAGTTTTTCTTTTCCCCTTCTTTTTTCCAATCCCTATTTATTCGCAGGCATACTGATTTCCAGGCGGTGGGTTTTGATGAAGGTCTGCATAATCGGCGGCTCGGGAGTGTTCGGCCAGTGGTACGCCTCCCTCTTTGGGAAAGCCGGCTTTGAAGTCGCAATAAACAACCGCCACGCTTCAGTCGGAAAGAAGGTTGCAAGACAACTGGGCGTTTCGTTCGAGCCCTCGTTCTCCAAGGCGGTTGCCGGCGCTGATTGGGTGATGGTCTCCGTTCCCATAGCTTCTACGCCCCGCTATTTGCTTAAAGCCTCCAGGCACTTGAAAAAACACGCGCTGCTGTTCGACGTTTCCTCGGTCAAGGCTGGCCCGGTCAGGGCAATGCGGCGCATAGCCGGCAAGAAAGACGTTGAACTTGTTTCCATCCATCCCATGCACGGCCCGCGCGTCAAGTCCCTCAAGGCCGTGCCCGTCGTGTTCGTTCCCGTCCGGCCGGGAAAACAGGTTGCTCTCCTCAAAAAATTCTTCAAGAAACAGGGCGCCGACGTCTTCGAATCGTCCGCCAAAGAGCACGACGAAATGCTTTCAGTAGTCCAGGGAATGACGCACTTCGTCCACCTCGCTTCGGCATCGGCCGTGCGAACAATGGCGTTCGACCTGCGCAAAAGCAGGCGGTTCTCGTCGCCCGTCTACAAGGTCTTTTCCTGCCTTATGGCGCGCGTGGCGCTGCAAAACCCCGCGCTTTACGCCGGCATCCAGCTTGAAAACCCGTCCAACAAGAAGGCGCGAAAAGCCTTTCTTTCCGAGGCGAAAAAACTGGACGGGCTGGTGTCGGCAAAGTCGCGGCGCCAAGTAGAGAAGTGGATTGAAAGGTGCGCCGGAGCCTTCCAAGGCGGGTTGGGAGAAGAACTTCTGGAGGAAAGCGACCGCGCGCTGAGGGCGGTCGAGGGCAAAAACCGCTGAATTAAATTTGTTTCCGGAGATGCTATTAGTCCGCGTTTTTAGGTGGTGTGGTTTGGAAAACGAGCTTTACAATTTGAGAAAGAAGATTGACGGCATCGACGGCGACCTGGTCTCGCTCCTGCGCAAGAGGATGGACGCGGTGCGGCAGGTCGCGGACTACAAGAAGAAGCAGGGCCTCGGCATCACCGACCTGGCGCGCGAAAAGGCGGTAATCAAGGCCTGGAAGCAAAAGGCCGCGGCCGCGGGCCTGGAAGAGGACTTCATCGAGGCGCTGGCCCAGGAGGTCATTTCGTTCTCCAAGTCCCTCGAAGGCCGCCACAAGGTCGCGGTTCTCGGCCCCGCGGGCACGTTTTCCGAGGACGCTGCGCGCAAGTACTTCGGCGCAGGAGTACTCCCATTGTTCCAGCCGTCAATCTACGCGTGCTTTTCCGCGGTGGAAAAAGGCCTCGCGGAATACGCGGTCGTGCCGGTCGAGAACAACGTCGAGGGCGCCGTCAACGCCACCGAAGACCTTCTGGTATCGTCCGACCTCAAGATAGTTTCCGAGCTTTACTTGCCGATTTCCTACGTCCTCGCGGCGAACCCCAAGGCCGACCTGTCGAAAATCAAGCGCGTCCACGGAAACCCGCAGGCCCTGGCCCAGTGCCGCAAGTTCCTCGAAACCAACTATCCCGTGGAACAGGTACAGTCAGCGTCCAACGCACAGGCAATCCAGGCGCTTGCCGAGGACTCCGAGGCAGTCGCGGTGGGGACAAACGCCGCCGTCCTGCTTTACGACGCCAACGTGGTCGCTACCGGCATCCAGGACTACAAGGAGAATTCGACGCGGTTCCTCGTAGTAGGAAAAGAGCTGCCGAAAAGCGCCTCCAAGGCCGGCAAGTACAAGACGAGCCTGGTGTTCACGGTCAAGCACAAGCCCGGCGCGCTGTTTCGCGCCCTCAAGGCGTTTTCCGACGACAACATCAACCTCACCAAGATAGAGTCGCGGCCCGAGAAGGGCAAGAAGTGGGAATACCTGTTCTTCTGCGACTTCGAGGGAAACGTGGAAGATGCACAAATAGCCCGTGCTTTGAAAAAGGTTAAGAACAACACCGACATGCTAAAGGTGGTGTCTTCGTACCCCATGGACTTGCCCGGGGAATAGGGAGAGGATTTGGCTTGAAAAAAGGAAGTTTCTGGGACATCATCCGGTTCATGGCGCTCGTGCTGACCGGCTTCATCATGGTAGTGTTCAACAACTACCTGTCCAACCTGAACTACTGGTGGATACTCGGACTTGCATGGTTCTTCGGAATGCTCCACGCGCTCTCCACGCTCTTCGACAACCCCCTCCTCAACGAGTACGAGCAGACATTCGGCACGCTCTTCGGCGTCTCCATCGGAGTCATCGCCGTCCTGTTCTACCTGCTTGTAATGACGCCCCCGCCCGCGTGAAACCGGTTTTCGACGGGCGTTTGGGGTTCCGGCGCGCCTTCCGCGCCGAGTGGTTTTAAATACTTTTTCGTGCACTACCTATCTTGCAATCCTTCGGCTTTATTCTCCGATTTATCCCAACGGGTTTAATTCCGGGCGGACTGCATTCGCGGGTTTCACCGTCCGTTTTGGGCGGCCAATTCGATTTCGCTTTTTGCCTTTGACTCTCGCTCCGGTGATTTGCAAATGACCGATGAAAAACACATCCTGAAAGGAACCACGACCGTAGGCGTCACTTTCGACGGCGGAGTGGTGGTGGCGGCCGACAAGCGCGCCACCATGGGCACGTTCATCGCCGCCAAGGACGTCGAGAAAATCGCGCTCATAGGCGACAGGATAGCAATCACCATCGCAGGCGGCGCGGGCGACGGCCAGCAGCTCGCAAGGATGCTGCGCGCCGAACTCGAGCTCTACAAGTATTCCAAGGGAAAACAACTGTCGGTCCAGGGCGCAGCCACGCTCTTGGCCAACGTCCTCCAGGGCACCAAATACTACCCGTACTTCGTCCAGATAATCGTCGCTGGCTTCGATTCCGAACCCCGCCTCTACGACCTCGACCTCGCCGGCGGCCTGTTCCCGGAGAAATACGTCTCCACCGGCTCGGGCTCCGTGGTCGCGTTCGGCCTGCTCGACGAGCACTTCAAGGACAACCTCAAGCAGGAGGACGCGGTAAAGCTCGCCATCCGGTCAATCAACTCCGCGATGAAGCGCGACAACGCGACCGGCGAAGGCATCGACGTCCTCGTAATCTCCAAGGACTCTGCAAGGCGGCTTTCCAAGCCCGAAGTCGACAAGATCCTCCAGAACTAGGCCGTTTTCCGTTTTTCCATTTTTTCCGTTTTTCCCCACGCTTTGATTCCAATGCAGGAAAAAACAGTCTCGCTTCCACCGGCAGGTGCATCCATTTGACCAACAACACCGAACTCAAGGAACTCCAGCAGACAATAGAATCCGTGCTTCCGCCCGAGTGCCAGCTCACCAAGGTCGAGGTCGAAGGCCCCCAGGTAGTCCTGTACCTGCGCAGCATCAAGGCCTTCTACAACGACGAAAACCTAATCACCAGGATTGCGTCGAAAATCCGCAAGAAAATCCTGCTGCGCTCCGACTCCACGTCGCTGGCGCCCCAGGACGAAGCGCTGAAGAAAATCAAGTCCTTCGTGCCCGAAGAGGCCGGAGTCACCGACGTCACGTTCGACCCCACGTTCAACGAAGTCAACATCACCGCGCTCAAGCCAGGCCTCGTCATCGGAAAGGGCGGCTCGGTCCTCAAGAGCATAATCCTCGACACCGGCTGGAGCCCCAGGGTCCTGCGCGCCCCGACCGCGCCATCCGAAATCGAAAAGGCCATCCGCGGCGCCCTGGTCAAGAACTCGGCCGACCGCAAAAAATTCCTCAACACCCTCGGCAAGAAAATGCTCGTCAAGGGCGGCACCTGCGACCTCATCAAGATTACGCCCCTTGGCGGCTTCAAGGAAGTCGGCCGCTCCTGCCTCTGGATCCAGACTTCCCAGTCCAACATACTAATCGACTGCGGAATCAACGTCGACACGTCCGACCCCAGCCGCGCATACCCCTACCTCGACGAAATGAGGATGGCCCTCGACCAGCTTGACGCAGTCATAGTCACGCACGCGCACCTCGACCACTCCGGCTTCGTGCCTTACCTGTTCGCCTACGGCTACGACGGCCCGGTCTACTGCACGCCCCCCACGCGTGACCTGATGGTGCTGCTGCAGCAGGACTCCATCAACGTCCTCAACTCCGAAGGGAAGAAGAGCCCGTACGGCGAGCGCGACGTAAAGAACCAGCTCAACCACGTCATCACCCGCGACTACGGCGAGGTTACCGACGTCACGCCGGACATACGCTTCACGTTCCACAACGCCGGCCACATCCTCGGCAGCGCCATTGTTCATCTTCACATCGGCGAAGGAATGCACAACCTGGTCTACACCGGCGACATAAAGTTCGGAAAAACTAGGCTGTTCGACCCCGCCGACACGTTCTTCCCCCGCATAGAAACGCTCTTGATGGAGTCGACGTACGGAGGCAAGGACGACATCAAGCCTAGAATCGAGGACTCGGAGCAAAGGCTCGTCCAGACCATCCTACGCACCGCCGAACGCCGCGGCAAAGTATTGATTCCCGTCATTTCCGTCGGCCGCGCCCAGGAAATCATGCTCGTGCTCGAAGAGCACCTGCGCGACATGAACATTCCCATCTACATGGACGGCATGTCCAAGGAAGCATCCGCCATCCACACGGTCTACCCCGAATACCTGAGGAAAAACGTGCAGCGCCGCATTTTGCAGAACGACTCGCCGTTCGACAAGCCCATGTTCAACCGCGTGATTTCCAAGAACCGCAAGGACATCGTCGAGGCCGACGAGCCTTGCGTCATCCTCGCGCCCTCGGGCATGCTGTCCGGCGGCCCGTCCGTCGAGTTTTTGAAAATGATGGGCGAGGACGCGAAGAACGCCATGATTTTCGTCGGCTACCAGGCCGCAACATCGCTTGGGCGGAAAATCCAGAACGGCGAGCGCGAAGTGCCCGTCCTCAACGCGGCCAACAAGGTGGACTCGGTGAAAATCAACCTGGAAGTCGACACGGTCGACGGCTTTTCCGGCCACTCCGACCGCTCCCAGCTTTTGGCCTACGTACGCAGCCTGCGCCCCAAGCCCGGCCGCGTGTTCACCATGCACGGCGACGAGTCCAAGTGCGACGACTTGGCGCGCACGCTGAACAAGATGATGCACTGCGAGACCAGCGCAATGATGAACCGCGACTCCAAGCGGCTCAAATAAGCCCGGCGCGCAGTGCCTAACTTTTTATTTCTCTTTCCCAAACCAGCTAGTGACCAACATGCGCCTCGCAATCACCGGAACGCCGTGCACCGGCAAAACCACGCTCGCCGCCGAACTAGCGGCTGCCCTCAAAATCCCGCTAATCAGAATCAACGACGTGGTTTCCGAGAAAAAACTGTTCACGACCAGGCGCGGCGAAAAGGAAAAGACCGTCAAGATGAATGGACTGGAAAGGGAATTAAACAAAATACTGCTGAAAATGCCCGCGTATGTTGTGGAGGGCCACTTGGCGTGCGAGTTTGCCCTGCCGGTTGACAAAATCCTGGTGCTGCGCGCCAACCCCGCTCTCCTGGAAAAACGGATGAAGAAACGAAAATATCCGGCGAAGAAAACCGCGGAAAACCTTTTGGCCGAATGCCTGGACTACTGCCTCGCCAAGGCCGAGGAGAATTATCCGCGTGGAAAAATAGTGCAGGTGAACTGTTCAAAGCCGCCGTCGGTCCAAGGCATTCTCTCCCGTTTGAAGTCGGGAAAATCGGATTCTGTGAACTGGTTTGTGTTCCTCGCCGCCAACGAAAAACGGCTGCGTTTATCCTGAAACGAACCGTTTAAAAAACTAAACTCGAATAAGTTGCTGAAAGTTTTACCCACGCATTTTTCCAAAAGGTGATTTTGTCATGAATCCGTACATGTTTGCAGAAGAAGAAGACGACGTTGACGAAGACGAAGAGGACTGGGAAGACGACGAAGACCTCGACGAAGAAGGAGACGTCGACGAAGAATAGTTCCGCCCCCTTTTTTCCCCTCTTTTTCCCGCCGTTTTAAATACGGCGGCATTCACTCTTTTTCTCATGGTTTTTTCCCGCATCGCATCCGCGCTGCAGAAGGTCCGCGGCCTGCCCCAGCAAATCCGCGCGATTCCCGGGCGCAGGCGCGAGGACCGCGCCATATTGTCGGAATACCATCTGCTCAAGACCGGCCGCGCGCCGCGCTGGGCCGCGGAAGACTTCAAGGCGCTCAAAGCGGTAGGCCTAGACGCAGGCAGGGCGAGGGGCTATTTGGTGGCCAAGGAAAAGAACCCCGACGCCGTTGCCGAAGAGCCCGGCACGCCGCAGAAAATAGCGGGACTGCACGAAGCCGGAGTGCTGCCGGCTCACAGCGGCGAGTTGTTCTCCGCAGGCTTTCGCACCTTTGGAGTCATCCTTGCAATCCAGAACGAGCTTCGGCTTGGCGGCAAGGGCAGCCTCAGCGACGCAAGGGTTCGTGAGAGAATCGCAAGAATGCTGCGAGATCCCGGGACGACGTACGACTACGACGTTGTCAAGAGGCTGCGCGAAGAAAGAGCCGCCAAGGGAAGTTAGTTTCCTCAGAGGCGGAAGTCCTGTTTTGCCCCGAGGCCGCCCTGCGGTCCCTCGGCCTGCTTTTGCCGCTCCATTTCCTGCTGAAGCAGCACCAGCTGGAGCGTGACTATGTCGGTGGGCACTACTTGTTCCTTGGCGAATCCCAGCCTCTTGAAAAACAGGTCCGCCATCTTCTCGGCCTTCTTCCTGTCAGTCTCGACGTCGGTGGCGGGCAGGGCGAGTTCGACGAACGCGCCGAAGCCGTCGACGTCCTGCACCTTTACCGGCAGCATTAGGTAGAGGAACGCCCACTCGGTCAGTTCGCGCGGAAAGAGGACGTCGTAGCCGAGGCTCTTGAGGTTCTGCTCGACTTCGAACGCTACCGCGAGGTCAACGTCGATTTTCTCCTCTTCCTGCAGCATATAGCCGTCGAACAGCAGCTTTTCGTTCTCGGTCTTCTTGTCCACCCGCACCGTGAAGTAGGAATAAATCTGGGGGTAGTGCTCCTTGAAATAGACCGTTTCACGGAACTCGCCGCCGGCCTTGAAGGCAGCGATTTTCCTGACCAGCGCCACGGTCTTTTCTGCGTCCTCGACCTGCGCCGTCATCCTCACTTCGGGAAGCTTCCACTTGAGCTTGTGCTTCGGCCGGTGCGGCGGGCCCTCGAAAAGCTTCTTCACCGCTTCTAGATCCAAAAGGGGCGCAGGCATTTGTTTCAACCGCACGCAATTAGCGCGCCGGATTTTAAATTAGTAGTTGCCGCTCCGGACAGGTCACTCAAGCAGTTCGTACTTCTTTTCCTTTTCCTGCCTGCCGAAGAACACCAGGCCAAGGCCGCCAAGGAGCAAAAGCGCGGCGGCCGCGAACATCCAGGAATTGTCCGCCGGCTTTTCCGTTTCCCTGGGCAGGCTGAGCGGTTTCTGGTTGAGCTCGCTTGCAACCAAATATCCCGTCAGGAAATTCTCGTCCTGGAGGCTTTTCCTGGCGTCCGAGATTTTTTTCTGGTCTTCAGCAGTTGCGCCGGCCTGGCTTGAGCGGGCCTCGGCAATCCCAATCTCGGATTCGGCCAGGTGCTGGATCCGGCTTATCGCATCCTCGAGGGCGTTTGCCTGGTCCGCGGCGTTTTCCAGGTCAGTACTTATTTCGTCCACGCTTGTCTTGGAGAGTTCTTCGTCGCTTTTTCCCGCGAGCCCGTCCAGTTCCTGCATAATCTTCTGCAGCTCTTTCTTGGCTGCGCTTCCCTTGGCGTATGCGTCGGTCTTTCTCCCCGACGTGACCGTGCCCATGGATGCTGGGGTGGAAAATGCCCGGTCGAACGCGGCAACGGCTTTTTCGAAGCCGGGTTTTTGCGAAGCGTATTCCTCCAGCAGCCCTTTCTTTTGGCCCAGTATGGAGAGCAGGCGCCGGCCTTCCTGGTCGGCGAGGCTTTCGACTTCCTTTGCCTTGGAAAACGCCTCGGAATACCTGCCAAGCGCAATCGAGGTCTTCATTTCGCTGAGCTTGTTCCTGGCTTCGAGCGTGCAGTTGCCGCTGTTCCTGCAAACCGAGTCGAGCACGCGGTATTTCTGCGCCGCCTCTTCGGCCAGCGCCTTCTTCAGGCTCGTCGACAGCGCATTGGTTTCCTTGAGCGCCGACGAATAATCCCCCTCGTTCAGCAGGCCGGTGATTTTTCCCCTCTTGCCGGCGGCTTCTTCCAGGATTTTTTCAAGCGAATTGCCCTGCGGCGAACCGTTTTCCGAAGACGCGATTTTGCCGGCCTCGTCGAAGAGCGAGTTGGCGCTTTCAAGCGCGTAGTCCAGCTTCAATGGCGTGTCGTTCTCGTTCCTGCCGGTCTTTGACTGCAAGTCCATTAAGGCAGAGAGGGCTTCGTCGATTTTCCCGAGCTTTGCCGCGGTAGCCGCCTTTTCGTATTCGGCGGACTTGTTCATGCTCTCGGCAAACGCCTTCCATTCCTCGATTCCCGCGGAAATTCCCCCCGAAAAGCCAC
>CAYVQS010000014.1:0-1358 GCA_964453195.1 Microcaldota archaeon
GGCGGTTTCCCAGGCCTGCAAGGCGCAGGGTTGGATGCGCCTTGACGGACGCTTGGAACGGGAAAAGGCGCAGGCGGCCTTGGTTGCGGCCGGGATGTGCGCCGGGTTGCCGGCTTCACGAAAATCTACCTAGGTGGGGTGCGGAAATTAAAGAATTTGGATTGATTCGTTCATACAAATATGTAAGAGTAATGAAATATGAGGGGATAGTTCTTAGAAAAACGAACGTGGAGGGTTTCGGACGAGGTTGTGGGGGAGGAAATAGAAAAAAAACTGGCAACCAAGACCATGGTTGAGAAAACTGCGGTATGGCGCGTTTTGGTGGTTTTTGTGCGGGCGGGTTTTTTGACGCGGAGGGAACTGCGAGGGTGGTTGTGGAAGAAGTTGTTTTGGGTGGAGGAAATTGACGGTTTTTTGGGAGGGGTTGGCGGGCTTGCCTGGGTTTAAGCAATCTGCGAGGGGTTTTTATTGGGGGGCAAGTAATTTGTGGAACGGGTGGGAGGTTGTGGGCCGAAAGGTGGACGCTGCTGCTAAATACGTGGAGCTGGTTGGCGCTTCTTCGTTCGTCTCCCACGCGTATGGGGGGCCGGAGCAGTGGGGCGTGGGCGCGCCTCTCGAAGTCCAGCTCTGGCTTTGCCATTCCGGGGCGGACGCGGAAGAAAAACTGCTTTTGAAAAGGCTCGCGGGAATTGAAATCGGATTGCGCGGGGCTCCGCACAGGTTCGCTGGCGAGGACGTGCGGCTGTCGGCACTTAGGCTCGCGCCTTTGGGCCGCAGGGGAGAGGCCGCTTTTTGCAGCCTGAAGGATTTCGAGGAAAAATACTGGATTTCGAACAGGAAATACGCCGCGCCAAGGAAGCGGACCGCGCTTAGGGCGCTACTTTCCTCCCGCGGGTTCGTGCATTCCACCGTGTTCGGCCCACACTTCGACTCCTGCGTGTTCACCATCGTGCACTGCGGAAGCCTGATGGACGAACGGGTGCTCAAGCGCGAACTCGAGGAAATCGGCATCGGCCGCATGGACTCGGTGGAAATGGAGCACCACCGCGGGTTCGTGCGGATGATCGTGCACGGGTTCAACGACGACGGCTGCCGGGCGCTGGCCGGTCTTGGGACCCGGTTTGAAAACCGGAAATACTCCGGCCCGCGGTTCGACAAGGCCTGACTGGCCGCAGCAGAAGAAAAGAGTTTTATTCGACCGAAGACTAATGATGCCTGACCTTACACGGGTGAAAATTGCAAATGGCTAAACAGCACGAGAAGCGGACGGCGGAAAAGGCCGGCGAAACCCACCGGTCCGCGGTTTGGTTCGTGGTGCTGGCCTTGGCCGCGCTGGCAATCGGCGCGTACGTGATGAA
>CAYVQS010000014.1:1368-12682 GCA_964453195.1 Microcaldota archaeon
CCGCCGTTACTCCCACGAAACAGCAGGGAACGCAGTGCGGCGGCGTGCTCGCAGGCAAATGCCCGCAAGGCACTATCTGCGCGTACCGGGAAGTCGCACCCAACGCAACCGGGGTCTGCAAGAAGCAGTGCGACGAAGGCGACGTGGCCGACATGCGGTGCGTGGGCTCTTACAGCGGCGCGCTGACGTACTACGAATGCGTGGGCGGCCGCTGGGAAAGCCGGGTGCTCCAAAATTTCGATTATTGCATTGAGCCGTTGGAAGACAAGGGCGGCAACAGCAGCGAGGCGGTAATAAGTGGCAAGGCATAAGAAAAACGCGAAAATCGAGGCCGTTGAACAGGAAGAGGCGCACCTCGAAGCAGGCCGCGCCAAAAAAGCCGCCGCTGAAAGCGACAGCACCTCGAGGCTTTACCTGTTGCTTGGCGCGGCCGTGGTGCTTGCCGCCGTGCTGTTCGTGGCGCTTTCCGGCACCGCGCCCACAGCCGCTCCCGGCCCGGCCTACGAACCGCTCTCGCCAACACCGACACAGGCGGCCGCAACTTTGGCCCCGACCGTTGCGGCGACTCCGACTGCGACCGCGGCGCCCACTATAGCGCCAACCGCGGCAGCCGAAGCGTATCCAGCAGAGGAAAAGCCGCGCTGGGAATGGTGGAAACTCGAAGTGGACGCGCTCGTGTCCGCACTGGAAATAAAAGACGCGCGCTGCGTGGACACTTCGAAGTACAACGAATACTTCTACGGATGCAAGAAGAACACGGCCGGCGGAGTCACCGAGTACTCGTTCTCAATCCAGGCACACAACACGAAAAACTTCAACGCAACCTACGCCCTGCCCGCGGGAAGGCCGGTCGAAACCGTTTCTGGCAGGACGATTGCAAACTACCCAACCGGCGACCACCGCGTCCTGGTTGCGCCCTGCTTTTCGGGCTGGGGCCTCGCAAAATACGAGTTCCCGACTAGCCAGGATATTGAAAAATACAAGAAGCTGCTAGTGGAAAACTGCCCGGAATGAGCCCGGCTCATTTCATCCGGTAAAACGAGTGGAGCTCGTCGCCCATCTTACGGAACTCTCGCGCGCCCTCGTCCAGCGCCTTCCTGTCGGCAAGGAAAAGGAACGCCACGCCAACAAGCGCGCCGAACACGTGCACCGAAAGCGCGGTCGGCGTCTCCTCCTCGCGCCTCTTTCCCTGCTCCTCCGACGCCGCCTGGTTGGAAACCGCCCGAAGCGACGCGTTGGCTGCGGCGGCCTCTTCTAGTTTCTGCTGCTGGACCAGCGCATCCACTTTTGAGGAAAGCGCCGACTGCTGCTGCGCAAGCTGGCCGGAATGGAAGTCCGAATAGAACTGGAGCAGCGGGAACGCGGCGAAGAACAGCAGAAGCGGAGTGAGGATGAGGAGCAAAAGCGCCTGGCGCGGCCTTGCCGACAGCGCCGCGCCCATAAGGCCGGAAACCGCGGCGGACGCGCCAACCAGCGGAGGCGCTGCGGGAGTAAGCAGCGCATAAAGCAGCGACGCCGTCGCCCCGGAGACGAAGAATAGAAGGAGCGCGTGCCAGGAAGGAATCGCGAGCTCGAGGAACGCGCCGAACAGCAGCAGGGGAACAAGGTTGCCGACCAAGTGGCGGACGCCGACGTGGACGAACATGTGGGACAAAAGGGACGTGGGCCCGTTGCCAAGTGAAAACGCCCGGGACAGCATCGGCTCGTTGGAAATGTAGAGGAACCCGCCGGAAAGGACGAGATAGAAGACGACGACCGCCAAAGAAATAAGAAGCGTTGCCCACGGCAGTTTTGGGCGCCGGTTCTTCGGCGCCAATTTCGGCGGTTCCCCAGCCATGCAATAGCCTAGTCGGCCTTAAAAGATAAGCTTTGCCGCAGGCATGCCGCGGCGGTTTCGTGTTTTTTTTTTCTTCGCCCGCTCTTCTGCGGCGGTTGCTCTGCTGGGCAAGACTCGCACGGGCTTGCCGTTTCCCGCCGCTTGTAGGAGCCCGGCAACCCTCTCTGTTAGTTTCTTGTGTTCCGGCGCGTGATAGGTCACTACAGGCCGCCCAAAAAGGCCTATAGACGCGCTAACTACTTTGGGGCCCTCATAAAACTTTACTATGCCGTAACCGCTCTGCGCCCCCGGTGCACGCCGGGGCCCGTCCCGCCCCCATAAGATTGGGCTTCCAAGTCGAAGTTGCGGCTTACGCTCCACTGCTGCTTTTTTTCCGCGGGGCCCAACGCAGCGGTCATTGCGGTCTTAAGCACGTCTTCCCGCGCTTGGCGTCTGCCGAACAGCGTGTTTTTCGCTCGCAATTCCGGCCGGGAGGCGCTCACCACAAAACATCAGCTCCAATGCAAAAGAGGAATTGCGCAGTATAAATTTGTTTCGGGTTGATTGTGCCGGCGGCTACGAGTTGCAAAAGAACTGGGTCGCACGAAAGAATTAGCCGACCTTGCGGCCGGAAGAGGCGACCAGTTCAACCCACCTTCACAGAATCCGTGATATGTATACCGCCGTCCTCCATAAAACCCTTTCTATTTTCGGGAATTTGCTGTTTTGGAGGCCTAAACGGCGGTTTTTGGCTTGTTTGATTTTCGCTATTTAAAGGGTATTTAAACGGTATTTCTACCCTATATGAACCGCCGGGGGCTTTTTCAACCCGGGAAATGGAAAACTGCCGCGGGGTTGTTGGGAATTGGGTTGTTACTTGGCGGTTTGGTGGGCGGGCTTATTGGAGTGGACTGGCGCGCCGAGGCGGCGCCGGGTTTGGGGGGTTTTGGTGGATTTTTGCGGGATGCGGGTGAGGGGGGCAAAGAGGATAAAAAGATTTACGCCACTAAAATATTCCGCTGCTTCTTAGGGCATTTCACGCCTTTCAAGCTGTTGGGCCTGTAGCTCAGTTTGGTAGAGCGCTCGACTCTTAATCGAGCGGTCGAGGGTCCGAATCCCTCCGGGCCCGTTTTTCTTCTTTTTGACTGCACGCGCTCTCAGTGAACTTCATGCCAAGAAAACCAAGGATTGCCGTGCTGCGGCTTGGCCACCGTTCGGCGCGGGACAAGCGGGTGAGCACGCACTGCGGCCTCGTAGCGCGGGCGCTGGGCGCGGATGAAATAATCTACTCCGGCGAAGAGGACCCGGGGCTTGTCGGGTCCGTCAACAAGGTCAAGGAAAAATGGGGCGGCAATTTCAAGGCGCGCTACGAGAAAAACTGGCGCGGCATCCTGAAAAAATTCAATGGCTTCAAAGTGCACCTGACGTTCTACGGCGCGGCGTTTTCGAAAGGAACTGCGCAAATGAAAAAAGAGCGCGCCGCGGGAAAAAACATCCTGATAATCGTCGGCGCGGAAAAAGTGCCGAGGGAAGTGTACGAACTTTCCGACCAGAACGTGTCGGTGGGGAACCAGCCGCACTCCGAAGTCGCGGCCCTGGCGCTCGTGCTCTACGAACTGGACGGACGGGCCGTTTTGGACAAGGAATTCGCCGGCTGGAAGGTAAAAATAACCCCGAACGCGAGGGGAAAAACCCTGGTTGACAAAAAACACGGCCGCAAACTCCGAGATTAGGTATTTATACGTATTTCTGCACGTATTATTGCATGGCGAAGAGAACCCACTCTTTCAAGTCGGGCCGTGCCAAGGCAAAGCGGCTCAAAACGGCGGCGAAAAAAATCAAAACTCCTTCTAAAAAGCTCCATAAAAAAACGTCCAAGGCGGCAGCGAAGCCCGCGCGCGCGTCCAAAAAGGCCGCCGCGCCGAAGGCGAAGCTTCGCGTGCCCGCGGCCGCAGTCGCGCCGCGCAAGCCGCACGTCAAGATAGAGCACATCTGCGGGTTCGTCCGGCAGGTCGCCGGCCCCCAGGGAATGAAAATCGTCGAGTGCCTCGGCGACGGCGCCACCGACGAAAAAATCGAGGAAAAGACCGAGATGAAGATCGCCGAAGTCCGCTCCATACTCAACCACCTGCACTCGTTCGGCGTGGTCGAATACAGCCGCGAGAAGAACATGAACAACGGCTGGTTCACGTACACGTGGAAGGCCAACCCCGAGCGCGCGATGCAGAACTACCTCGCGATGAAGAGGCGCGAATACGACGGCCTCCGCAAAACGGCAACCAGCGAGGACGGCGCCCAGCACTACAAGTGCAGGAAGGGTTGCAGCAAAGTCCCGTTCGACGAGGCAATGGACCTCAAGTTCCGCTGCCCAAAATGCAACTCCAACATGGTGCACGCGGCCGGCTCGGTCGACCTGACCAAAGTAGAAGGCGAAATACGCGACATCGAACGCGTGCTGGCGCGGCCGGAAATCGACGGCGAATAACCCGGCGCCGCCAAAAGCGCGCCTTCAGTGGAAAGCCGCTCGCAGTACATTATAAGCCCTAGCCGCGGCACGAATAATATGTCTTTCCGCACCGCCCGGGGGAACGCGACCGCAAAGAGGCGCGAGGATTCTGTTTACGGCAAAGAATATTGTGAGAAAATGCGCGCGGCGGTAAAAGCCGCGCTTGCAAATAAAATGAGAAACAAAAAATTCCGTGCAGCTTGGCTTGAAAAGGCGCGCGCGGCATCTAAAACAGGAACCGCCGCACTCAAACAAAAATTCGCCTCGCCCAGATTTCGGGCTGCTTGGAGGAAAAAATGCCGTTTGGGTGGAGCCGCGGCGCATCGTATGGGGGTAGGAATTTTCGGCGCGTCCGACGTATTAAAACAAGCGTGGTCTGTTAGGGGCTTGAAAAGAACGGGAAGAAAGGTCGTTGGCCCGCGAGGCGAAAAAATGTACAACCGATTCGAAGCCGCGGTTGCAAAAAACTGCTGTCGTTGGGGCTAAGTTACGAATATGAAAAAACAATCCGCGCCCCGAACAAAAATGGTTTTTTATCCATAGATTTTGCGGTCGCGGCGCCACCGACGTTTTTGGAAGCGACATGCTGGGATGACCCTAAAGACAAAGCCAAGGCATTAAACACCAAATTCGGGTTTTTGAGGGGGCACTTCCCCCACGCAACTTGCGCGGTCGTCACCATATCAAAATATGAAAAAGAATACGCCCGCCTCTTAGAAAGGCATATTAAATTGCATACGCTAGATAGTCTCTCAAGCACTCTTTGTTAGCGGGGTATTTTTTCGAGACTTCGAAAAACCCTATGGGTAGCCAGGAGTGCCCGCTGGGCTCATAACCCGGAGACCGGAGGTTCAAATCCTCTCCCCGCTACTTTTATTTCCCAGAATCAGCGCGAGCGCGTCTTTTTCTTCTTTGGCTTCTTCTCGGTCTTCGCCGCGGGAAACGCGGGGCTGGCGCCCAAGTACTTCAACACGCGCTGCACCACCGAGCCGCCCACACGCTTCGACTCGACCAAGTAGTAGTACTTGTGCCCCTTGATTTTTTTCGTCCTTATGAAGGCCATGTGAAAAGTTAGGCACTACAGCCTTATAAAACTAGAGGGAAAAAATAAAAGTTAGGCACTACAAGGACTTTCTGTCCTGCAGGACCGCACCTCCACTGAAAACGGCGGCGCTTGGGCCGGCCGCAGATTGTGGACAAGACGAAACCAAAAGTTAGGCGCTACAAAAAACCAAATTGCCCCGCGTGCGGGAGAAAGAAGCTATTTGAGCCGGCGGCCCAGGGGCAGGACGGCGCCGCATTTCTTGCAGGTCTTTTCCTTGTGCTTCCAGTCCAGGTCGAACTGGGCGGGGTCTGTGTTGCCGCACTCGAGGCACTGGCGCATTTCGGACTGGTGAAAGTCCTGCCAGCCCATCTTGCCTTCGCGGATCTGCTGCGGCGGCAGCTTGCGCTCCTCGGCCGGCGCCGCCGGGGCTTCGGCGGCTTCCTCCTTCTTCTTGCCGAGCTGGCGGATTACCCGCTTGCTGTTGCACCGGGGGCAGGCGCCGACCTCGTCGGCTTCAAAAGACGCTTTGCAGTTCGTGCACAAAAGGTTCAGGACAGACACCCCTCAATTCCACTATTCAACCTATGTTTGAGGATGGTTTGCTTTTTCTTGGTTGCGGAGCCGCCCAACAATAAAAAAGGCGGGAAAACGCACGAAAAACGAGAAAGTTAGGCACTACAACGCTAGCCGCCAACCACTTATTTTTTGGTTTGGTTGACTACTTTGTTAACCGCCGTGTCGAGCTCTTCTTGGCTTGCCTGGTAATAGTGCTTTGCCTGGGTTAGTGTTCCTCGCTCAAACTCGTAAACAAGCGGAATGCCGGTTGGGATGTTGGTTTTCTCAATGACTTCCGGCGCGAGGCCGTCGAGCACCTTCACTATTGCGCGCAGGGAGTTGCCGTGCGCCGACACCAGAACCGTCTTGTTCTGCTCTACCAGTGGCGCGATTTTTTCGTTCCAGTAAGGAAGCGTGCGTGCAACCGTGTCCTCCAGGCTCTCGCACGCCGGAAGCTGGCTTGGCAACAGCGTTTTGTAGCGCGCGTCGTTTTTCGGGTGGCGTTCGTCGTTTTGTTCCAGGGCCGGCGGCCTTGTGGAATAGCCGCGGCGCCACTTCATTACCTGTTCCTCACCATACTTCTGCACGGTCTCGAGCTTGTTCAGGCCCTGGAGCGCGCCGTAGTGCCGCTCGTTAAGCTGCCAGGCGTTGGTTATTGGAAGCCACATCAAATCCATTTCATCCAAGGCAATCCACGTCGTTCGCACTGCGCGCTTCAAAACAGAAGTGAAAACCGCGTCGAAAACAAGCCCGTCTTTTTTCAGTTTTTGCCCGGCGTTCTTGGCTTCCTCCTTTCCTTTCTCTGATAAGTCCACGTCCGTCCATCCGGTGAAGCGGTTTTCCTTGTTCCACTGGCTTTCGCCATGGCGCAGCAAAACGAGTTTGGTAGTCAACAACAGCACCCCGTGTCCGCGTCAGCGCTTTTTCAGGGGCGGCGCAAAAACCGCGGCGCTTCCCAGCTCTTCTTCTATTTTCAACAAACGGTTGTATTTCGCGATGCGGTCGCTCCTTGCAGGCGCGCCCGTCTTTATCTGGCCGCACCCAAGCGCGACCGCCAAGTCGGCGATGAACGCGTCTTCGGTCTCCCCCGACCGGTGCGACACGACCACACCCCAGCCGTTTTCCGCGGATATTTTCGCCGCGTCGAGAGACTCCGACAGCGAACCTATCTGGTTGACTTTCAACAGAAGCGCGTTGCACGCTTTTTCCTGCAGTGCGCGCTTTATCCGCTTGGGGTTTGTGACCAGCAAGTCGTCGCCGACTAGCTGCGTCTTGTTTCCCAGTTTCTTCGTAAGCTCGGACCAGCCAACCCAGTCCTCTTCCGACATTCCGTCCTCGAGCGAGATTATGGGGTATTTCGCGGTCATTTCCTTCCAAAAATCAACCATCTGGCCGGGCGAGAACGCGCGGGTTCCTATTGTGTACTGGTTTTTTTCCTTGTTGTAAAAATCTGTGGCTGCGGGGTCGAGGGCGATTGCGAATTCTTTTTCGTAGCCCGCCTCCTTCACCACAGACAAGAGCAGGTCAACCTTGCCTTCGAACGACTCTACCGGAGGGACGAAGCCCCCCTCATCACCAACAAGCGTGGCCTGCGCGCCGAACGACTTCTTCAAATTCTTTTTCAACAGCTGGTAGGTTTCCACGCACGCGCGCAGCGCGTCCGAAAAAGTCCCGCAGCCCACCGGCATAATCATTATTTCCTGGACGTCGTTCTCGCGGCCGGCGTGTTTGCCGCCGTTCATGACGTTCATCATCGGGCACGGCAAGGAGGGCTTGGTCTTGGAAAGTTTGGATATGTAGGAATAAAGCGGAAGGCCGGATGCAACTGCGCCTGCGCGCGCGGCGGCGAGGCTGACGCCCAGGATGGCGTTGGCGCCAAGATTGGTTTTGCTTTCCGTGCCGTCGAGCTCCAGCATCACCTGGTCGAGGGCGCGCTGGTTGGTGCAGTCCATTCCAACCACTTTCTTTGCTATTTTCACGTTGACGTTTTCAACTGCCCTGCGCACCGCCTTGCCGCCGTATTCCGCGCCGCCGTCCCGCAGCTCAAGGGCCTCGGCGGAGCCCGTGGAGGCGCCGGAGGGAATCATTGCGCCTGTAGTGCCTAACTTTGTGGTTACCTCAACCTCAATCGTCGGCGTCCCGCGGGAGTCGAGCACCTGCCTTGCGTGGATTTTTTCAATCTTCATTGACGGCACCTCACTTATGATATTTTTCCCAGACCCCACAGACCCGGCAGGCCTTTCCGCGGCCGCCGCCGGTCATTTTGCACATGGTTTCGGAAATTTCCCAGCACGGTAGGGTTTGGTTCTTATAGGCGTTGCAGTCCGGCGCGCCGCCTTTTTTGCCAACGCATTTTCTGGTTTCCCAACAAGCCCCCCGGTCTTTCCAAAATCCCACTTTATTGAGTTTTTTGTTGCCCATTTCAACAACCTCATACTTTTTTCTGCTTCTTGTAGGTGCCCACATATTCCGCTTCGCCCTTCAGCTCAGAGAAAAGGATTTGGCACACCCGCATTCCGGGGCGGAGCCGGATTTCGTACGGCGACGCGTTGTAGATTTCGAGTATCTGCACGTTGTCGACGCCGGGCTGCACCAGGCTCGAGCTTACGTGGACGAACAGGCCGACCCTGGCAAAACGGCTCCGTCCCTCAAGCTTGCCGACCAGCGTCTTTGCGAGTTTCAGGCGCTCCTTGGTGGCGCCCAGGACCAACTCGCCAGGCGCGACGTTAAGGAAGTCGCCGTCCTTCACCGTGACTACCCGGGTGCGGCGCAAGAGCTCTTTTTCCAACAAAGCCTCATCAAACGCATGCAGCGGGCCCATTTCCTCGGAGTCAAAGACGCGGAACCCATTCCCCAAACAAAGGTCAACCGAGCACGGGCCCACGTTTTTCGCGTCGAACGGCGAAAGCACTATGCGTTTTTCCAAAACGGCCTTCAAAATTTCCTGCCGGCTCAGAATCATGGTGTTTGGCCACCCAACAAAACTAGTTTGCTGGAATTACCCCTGCCAATTTTAAATCCCCTCCCTTTTTCCAAAACCCCCGCGCGCACCCAACAACCAACAAAAACAAGGCTCCACAACCCTCCAAACAAAACCACAAAACATTCCCACCAACACAACAAACCACGCGGCTGGGTGTCAAAACAAAAACCCAATCCCCCGCGCAAACCGCGAAGCAGAACACCAAGCCAACAACAGCCGAATAGTGGAAGTGGGGGGTCCCCCCTGGCGGGAAACGCTTAAATACTCCGGACGAGTTCAGGCTTCTAAGAACGTATAACCCACCAAAACCGCGTTCTTTCGCCGTTTCAGCCAACGGGCGTAGGGCCCGGGGAAGCGGCGGCACAGACCCGCGCACCCCCCGCAAACCGCGGGCGCGCCGGAAAAAAGGAATCCGGAAATGGACCCGACCACGCAGGAAATCCAGGACCAGAAGAGCAAGGCGAAGACGCACCGCACGGGCAAGACCGCGGACCACTACGCGCGCCAGAAGGGCCAGTCGTACGCCTATTTCCGCGTCAAGCAGGACGAGCTTGGCAAGATCAAGGCGTCGCAGTTCACGATTTTCGACTTCATCTCCAACTCCTTCTCGTTCTCGCCGACCAAGCGCGACTTGACTATCAAGGTAATCGAGACGCTCAAGCGCAAGCCGATGACGTTCCGCGAGCTTGTCGACGAGCTTGGGGCCAAGAAAAGCACGCTTTACCTGCTTTGCCTGGCGCTGCAGCGCTCGGGCCTGATTGACCGCGAGACCAAGCGCCAGCCCTACCACCTTTCGACCACGTTTTCCACCATCCTGCGCGAATACTCTTACTGGTGGGAGAACTGGGTGCGGATAAAGGAGTAGCGCGTCTGCAGGGCCGGGACGCGGGTTAAAATTAATTTCGCCCTTAATGTTTTCAGCCCAATTCAACCTTTGAACCGGTCGTGATTCTCTATGAGTTTTTTGGAAGATTTGTTCGGCAAGCGCAAAATGCCCTCCTCGGGAAACGTGTTTTCGCTGGAATGCGAAATGCACCCCTACCGCGTCGAGGCGCACAAGTCGTCCGTCGTGGACCTTGAGATAAAGCTCACCAACCAGTTCGGCAAGGAGTTGCTTACCTCGGTCACCATCCGTGTGCCCAAAGGCCTGGGCTTCGACCAGACCGCGCTGTCCAACGAGCGCGAAATCCGCCTCGGCCAGGTCGCGCCAGGTGAAGTCCGGAAGCTTTCGGTGCCGGTTTACGGCACGCAGCGCACCGAGCACGGCGAGCACAAGGTCGAGATATTCGCGACGTCGCACTACCGCGACTATTCCTACGTCCTGAACCAGGCCAAGAAAACACTGTTCCTGCGCGCAGTATGAGCCCGCGCCTAGGAAAGAGTTTAAAAGCAACTTGGAATTAATGCAATAACCGTTAAGTTTACCAAAAAACAGAAAGGTGACCCGCCAAATGACCGTGAAGATTTCGCAGCTGATGGGCCTTGACGTTTACACGGACTCCGCACAGTTCGTCGGCAAGGTTTACGACATCATTATCGACCTGCAGAAGGGCGAAATAGTCCGCCTCACCCTCGAGCCCATCAAGGTGACGAGCAAGGAGGAGGCCAAGCGCATTTTCCGCGAAAAGACGATCCTCTACAAGTCGGTCAAGGCGGTCGAGAAAATCATCATCGTCTCGTCCACCCAGCCTTTGGCGGAAGAATCCGAAGAGGCGCCCGAACCCGAGGCCCCGGCTAAGCAGCCGTACTCCTACCGCTACCGCCGCAAATAGTTTCCTTTTTCCCGCTTCTTTTTCGTTTTTCGCCGCCTTAGCGAACAGCAACGGCTGGTTTTTTTGTAGTACCTAACTTTTAGTTTGGCCGCCGGACATCTAGGAGCGCCAGTGCGGCGGCTAGGGGGGTGGATTGGCTTGGGGGCGCGGGCTACTTGCCCTGTTTCATCGAGAGGCCGGTGGAGACGAGTATGAAGCCGACGACCACGAAGGCGATGTCGACGTAGTACTTTGGGGCCTCTAGCACGAGGCCGCTTGTCGCCACTTTGTATAGCTCGTACCCTATTGCCGCGAGTCCGGCGGCGAGGAATATGTCGCCCCAGATTGGCTCGGGCAGGCCGCCTTCGAACAAGGGAACATCACCGGAGGCAATCACTCAGGCCCCGGCTTTATAGTTTTTGTTTGCCTGTTAAAACCATGCTGAAAATCACGCGCCGGGCGCTTGAGAGCCTGCTCGAGGGCAGCCGCGCCACGTTCCCCGACGAGTTTTTAGCTCTTTTGCGGGGCCGGAGGGCCGGCAAGGACTTGGTGATTGCCGAAATCCTGCTGGCTCCGCTTTCCGAGTACAACCCGGACTCGGTTTATTTCAACGAGCTGATGATTCCCACCGACCCGACCATCGTCGGCACGTTCCATT
>CAYVQS010000014.1:12692-14014 GCA_964453195.1 Microcaldota archaeon
ATTCCCACCCAAGCCGCGGCCCGCCGCGGCCGTCTCCCGAGGATTTGCACCTGTTCGGCCGCCGCGGCGCCGTTCATTTGATTTCCTCGCTGCCGTATTCCGCCGCGTCCACGGCCGCGTTCGACTCGCAAGGCAGGAAAATCGCGCACGAAATAATCTGAGCCGAACCAGGGGGCGTGGTGGCGTTGGGGGCAAGCGTTCGGGTTTTAAGGGTTTTCTTCCCTTATTCTGTCACCGGGTCATTTTCCAAAGGCGCGGGCCGTTTTCTGAAGTTCCGTTCGGCTTAGTCTGGGCGGGCTTTTCGGACAAAGGTGGTTTTGAAGTGAAGACGACTCTTTCCGTGATAAAGGCGGACATCGGCGGGTTTCCGGGCCACTGCAGCGTGCATCCGCGCCTGATGGAAGAGGCAAACAAGTGCCTTTCCGCGGCCAAGGACAACAAGGAACTTATCGATTTTCACGTGTCGCACTGCGGCGACGACGTCGAGCTCATAATGACGCACACCAAGGGCGTCGAGAACGCGGAAATCCACGAGCTTGCGTGGGACACGTTCGTCACGTGCACCAACGTGGCCAAGGAAATGAAGCTCTACGCCGCAGGGCAGGACCTTCTCAAGGACTCGTTTTCCGGCAACGTCAAGGGCGCGGGGCCCGGCGTGGCCGAGCTTGAGTTCGAGGAGCGCAAGTCCGAGCCCACCATAGTCTTCGCGGCCGACAAGTGCGGCCCCGGCGCGTGGAACCTCCCGCTTTTCAAGATGTTCGCCGACCCGTTCAACACCGCCGGGCTTGTCATCGACCCGGGCATGCGCGGCGGCTTCGTGTTCGAGGTCCACGACGTCATCGAGCACAAGAAAGTCGAGCTCACAGTGCCCGAGGACATGTACGACCTGCTCGTGCTCATCGGCGCGCCCAGCAGGTACGTCATCGCCAAGGTCTGGCGCAAGTCGGACAACATGTGGGCGGCGTCTTCGTCGACGCAGAAGCTCAACTTCCTGGCCGGCAAGTACATCGGTAAGGACGACCCGGTAATGATTGTCCGCACCCAGCACGGCCTGCCGGCGGTGGGCGAGGCAATCGAGCCGTTCGCGTTCCCGCAGCTGGTCGCGGGCTGGATGCGCGGCTCGCACCACGGCCCCCTGATGCCCGTGTCCGTGGAAGACGCGATCCCGACGCGCTTTGACGGCCCGCCCCGCGTCATCGCCCTTGGCTTCCAGATTGCCAACGGCAAGCTCCATGGCCCGGCCGACATGTTCAAGGACGTGTCGTTCAACCCGGCGCGCGAGCAGGCGAACGTTGCGGCGGAATACATGCGCCGCCACGGGC
>CAYVQS010000015.1:0-3569 GCA_964453195.1 Microcaldota archaeon
AGCCTGTACCGCCTCATCGCCTCTGCAAACAGCCGGTCCTTCGCAATGCCCTCTTTTTTCAATCCGGCGATTTTCTCCTTCAGAATCTTTTCGCCGAACTTCAAGAGCGACGCGTCCTTCTCCAATACGGAAAGTGGCACGCCCTTGGCGAGGTTGCGGAGGAATTCGGAAACCGCTACGCGCGTAATCCGGTCCTCGGAATACAGGCGAAGCACCGCGGCGAAATCCGCGATTTTAACCAGGTCCACCGCCACTCCTTCGCGCCGCAGGCTCGGGATTGTTTCAAGGAGCGCGGTCGCGACCATAGTGGCGCCTGCGCCGGACTCTGCGACCAGGGCCTCGAATGCCAAAAACTGGCTAGACTTTGCGAGCCTCACGGCGAGCTCGTCGTTCAAGCCAAGTTGCCGGTAGTGCTCGAGCCGCTCCTCGGACCTTTTCGGCAGAGATTTTTCCAGCTCGTCCACCCACGCCTTCTTTACTACGAAGCTTGGAGCGTCGGTCTCGGGGTACATCCTCGCCCCTCCCGGAAGCGGGCGCATGTAATGGCTGGAAACGCCCTCGGCGCGGCGCGTCTCCTTGGGAACTTCGCGAAGCGCCATTCCTGCGCGTTCGAAAACCGCACCCAGGGCGCGGGCCGCGGTTGCCTCGTCGGCAACCACCAATACCCACGCGTCGTTTTTTGTAGTGCCTAACTCTTTCATTATTCCCGCAACGGTTTCCCCGTCGAAGCCGTATTTTTCCGGGTCCTCGTCGGAGTGGATTATTCCCTTGACGCCGGCGGCGGCCTTGGCGTAGTCGGAAAGCTCGGTGCCGAAACGGTGGTCTGGCAGCAATTCCTTTCCAAGCAACCCGGCGAAGCCCTCGAGCCTGATTCCCATGGCAACCGCGCCCGAGGCCAGCATTTTCGAAACAAATCCCTCTTTCACGCCGTTCAAGGAATCGGAAACGGACTTGATTTGCGGCGACGCCGGCAGGCTCGCCTTTCTTTCCTGCAATTCTTTTCGGATTTCGACCAGGCCCGCCTGGCGCCTGGCCTCGCCGTCCACGAGTGCCTCGAGGTCCTTTAGTTCCTGCGCGCCCTTGATTTCGCACCTGCCGCCCTCGGCGATGGAGACGTTCAAATCCTGGCGGATGGTGCCTAAGCCGCGCTGGACTTTTCCGGTTGCGCGCAAAGGCGCCCCGATTTTCTCGGCGGTTTCCCGGGCGTGGCCGCCGTCGGTTATCGTGGCGTCGGTGGCGATTTCGACGAGGGGAATGCCGAGCCTGTCGAGGCGGTAGACGGCCACTTCTTTTTCCCTGCCGTCGGCGGATTTTTCGGCTTTCTTTTCGACGATTCCCGCGCTTTCTTCCTCGAGGCAAATGGTGGGAATGCCGACTTTTCCTTTCGAAGTTTCGATGAATCCGCCGGTGGCGATGAGTGCGGTGCGTTGGAACCCGGAAACCGCGCTTCCGTCGACCACGGTCTTTCTCATTACCTGGATTTCATCCACAGGCTTGGCGTTGAGCAGAAGCGCTACCTGCAGGGCAACTGCCAGGGCGTCGCGGTTGATTTCGTGCGGGGGCTCGTCGTCGGTCTCCACGAGGCAGGCGACCGAGTTAGGCACTACGTATTCGAACTCCCTTTCCCGCGCAGTCTCGAATGACGCGGCCCGGTCGACCTGCCCAAGCTCGCCGACCACTGCCCGCAGGCGGCGCCTGATTGTGGACGTGGTGCCGGAAGGCAGGGGCTTGTTGGGGTCGCAGTAGCAGCCGCAGAAAAGCTTGTTCGTGTCGAGCCGCTGGTGGATCTCAAGCCCGCTCTTGAATCCGAGTTTTTGAAGGTCCATTTGCAAAACCAAGTTTCCCGAAAGGTCACTCGATGCCGAGCGAGACGGAGAGTATGCCGATTCCGAACGCGCCGATTACGCAGGCCACGAGCCAGTTCTGTTCCCAGATGAAAAGCGCGAAGACTATTGCGCCCAGGCCCAGCAGTTCCTCGGAAAGGAGGTTGCGGACCGAGGGCGCGTCCTCTTTTTCGGCCTCGCTGTCGCCTTCCTCGCCGGGCATTGGCTAAACCAGCCCCGTTTCAAGGTCTTCAGCCAGCCTGGAGTTGAGTTCGCCGGCGAGGTTCTGCAGCATCAGTTCCCTGGCTTTTTCCGGCTTCTTTTCGTGGCCAAGCACAAAGCCCAGCTTGACGTACGCCGTCTCAGGCAGCATGTCGCCGCAGAAAACCGCGCCGGCGTCCAACAGGCGGCGGCCGGCTTCGTAGACGTTGGGGTTGGTGCGGCCGTAGATGCACTGCGACGCCACGGCAACGACGACGCCGGAATCGATTGCCTTCTTCAGGTGTGAAAGCCAGTTCTTGGAAGGGTCGGACGTCTCAATCGGGACCTGGCCCAATCCCGTGGCCTCGACCACGATTCCCCTCGCGCCTTTTTCCAACAGCCAGTCAACCATCGACGGGTCGCTTCCCGGAACGGTTTTCACCAAGGAAATTTTTTCCTCGAACTTGGTGTCGGCGACGGTTTTCTTGGAGTCGTCGCGCTGTTTGAAAACGTCGCCAGTCCGCTCTATTTTTCCGTCGCGCCAGATCTTGGCAAGGGGGGAATCGTTGATTGGGCGGAAAGCGTCCCTTCTCGATGTGTGCATCTTGCGCACCTTGGTTCCGCGCGAGGCGATGCAGTAGTCGTCGCTGGAAGTTCCGTGCATTACTATCGCGACTTCGGCCTGGCTGCCTTTGCCCGCCCAGTGCGAGGCGCACAGCAGGTTCATCGAGCCGTCGAACGAGCCGCGGTCGGGCGAGCGCTGCGCGCCGACAAGCGCCACGGGCTTTCCCAAGTCCCGAAGCATGAACGAGAGCGCGGCCGCGGTGAAGTGCAGCGTGTCGGTGCCGTGGGTCACGATGACGCCGTCGACCTCGGAATTCAGCTCCTTGACGACCGTTTCGGCGATTTTCTGCCACTCCCTGGGCGCCATGTTTTCCGAAAAAGTCGTGAAGGGCGAGACTATGGACTTGAAATTCGCGGCCCTTGCAAGTTCGGGCGAGTTGGAGAAAATCTCCTCCGGATCCATTACGGCCTTGACTCCGCCCGTCTTGTAGTCCACGCGCGAGGCTATGGTTCCGCCGGTCGAAACCAGCGAGAGCATGGGAAGGCTCTTGTCCTGGCCCCCGATTTTCGCGCGCTGGGCCTTGCCGATGGACTCGGCCTGCCGCGACGCAAGCTTCTCGATCTTTGAAGAAGAGTCGAATTTGACGCCGGCGTTGTATCCCGAGTCGAGCTTGAGCACGAGCGCATCCTTGTCGCCGGCGTCGGGCCGGGGCATCAAGATGCCCTCGAACTCGCGGCCGACGGAAAAGACGCGGACGCGGTCGCCTGCGGCGATTTTCCTGGCGGCAAGTTCTTTTTCGAGTGCGGGCGAATAAGCCATAAGGAACAAGAGAAAGAGGAGAAATAAAAATCCAGGGTCAGGCCAGTTTTTTGGCCATGTACGGCGACTTTAGCCGGTATCCCAGGGCGCGGTAGTACTGGCGGACGCCGACGCCGCTGATGACCAGAAGCTGCTTGGAATCAAACTCTTCCCTGGCAACG
>CAYVQS010000015.1:3586-14000 GCA_964453195.1 Microcaldota archaeon
CCTGTGCTCGCCGATGGGAAGCGCCTCGCCGTAGACGTGAAGTTCGCGGATGCCGCAAGACCGTTGCTCCTGGAAAACGTCTTGTGACGGCCTGCGAAGCCGGATGAAACCCAAAAGCGCGTCGTTGGCCTCGTCCTCGAACGACAGGAAGACCTCGCTGCCGCCCGCGGCGGCGTAATCGATTCTCTTGAGTTCGGCCGAAGAAAAGTCGACCTGCCCGCCCTTCATCTTGAAGATTCCGGCCTCGCGGCACCTTATGCACCGGCATTTCCAGCCGTGGAGCTTCATCTGTGCCTCGACCATCTGGCGCAGGTTCGTGGCCTTGATTCCGGCGGCGATGCGGTTGGACGGGATGTCGCGCTCGATCCGCATTATGCGCACCCACGGGGGAACGATGCGTTTGACCTTGGCCAAAAGGGAAACCGCAGTCTCTTCGTCGTAAGGCTCGTACTCTCCCTTTTTCCACATCTGGAAAAGTTCGGTGCCGGGCATGACGAGGCAGGGGTAGATTTTCAGCATGTCGGGCTTGAAGCGCCCGTCGGAAAATAGCTGCTTGAACATCCGCAGGTCCTTTTCGACCGTCGAGAACAGGCCGGGCATCATGTGGTAGCCTATCTTGAGGAACGCATCCCTGCAGGTCTTCGTCGCGTCGGCAACGTCCTGGACCGTGTGGCGGCGGTTCACTCGCTTATAGATTTCGTCGTCGAGGGTCTGGACCCCAAGCTCTATCCTTGTAGTGCCTAACTTCAGGAGTTCCTGAATCTGGGACTGCGACGCGTAGTCGGGCCGCGTCTCGACGGTCAGGCCGATTACGCGGTGTTTTGCGGTTTCGTTCGTTTTTTGGGCCAAAAGGAGAGTCGGGCTGGTTTTTTCGTTGAAGGCGTCGAATGCGCGCTTGACGAAATCTTCCTGGTATTTTTTGGGCTGGGAGTTGAACGTTCCGCCCATGATTATGAGCTCGCATTTTTCCGGCGAGTGCCCGATTGCCTCCAGCTGGTTGAGGCGGGCGGACACCATTTTGAAGGCGTCGAACTTGTTCTGGCGCGCGCGCAGCGCTGCCGGCTCGTAGCCGGTGTAGGACTGTGGCGCGTCCTCGCCTTTTGGGCAGTAGATGCACGCCCCGGGGCATTTGGCCGGGCGCGCCATTATTGCAACCACCGACACCCCGGAAAGCGAGCGGATGTGCTTGGTCTTGAGGAACGAAAGCAGCCGCCGCGCCTGGCTGCAGGGATTTTCGCGCCGGACACGAAGCCGGCGATGTCGGCGTTCTTCAAAAACTCCCCCGCCTTGAACTTCTTGCACGCCTCGCCCTTCATCTGGCGCAGCTGCTTGGCGCTTGGAAGGCTAGGCAGGCGGACCAGCGCCTGGGCGACGGCCCTGGCCGCCCCGGCTTTTGCAGAATCAGGCATTGGAGAATAATAGCTGCAAAAAAAGAAAAACCAGCCGCCCGGCGGCTAGGACTTGTTGGCGATTGCCTGGTAGGATTTTTTGAAAATGTGCTCCTGGAGCAAAAGCGTAATCAGCAGGACGAAAAGGAGGCTGCCGGCTACGAGGAACAAGTATTCGAGTGCGGTCTGGCCAGATTCTTCGCGGAACAATCAAGTCATCCGAAGGCCTTTGCCAAGAACCCGAGGGCGGCGACCACGGCCTGCTGGGCGGACGGGAACAGCACCACGCCGTTGGCCGCGGCCATGACGTCCTGCAGAAGCGACGCCTGGGCGACGAGGGACGCGGGGGCCGAGGCGGTTATTTCGTTGCTGGAAAGAGACGTGGCCTTGAACAAGATAGAGTGCTCGCCCTGTTCGGACGCGCCTGCCTCGAACCTTATCGTGCGCTGGCTGTCGTGGGCCACGTAGATTTTCTGGGAATAGTCCCAGGCCACGGGCATCCCGGAAACGGTGACTGTAAAGACGTCGGCGGCGCGGCCGTTGTTGGAAATCGTCAAGTCGTAGACCGCGGGGACTCCGACGCCGGTGACCACGGACTTGGGCGAGACCGAAAGGCCGAGCACGTCGCGGCTTATGCGCACCCTGACGCGGAACACGAGGGGCTCGACGCCCTCGTACTCGTCCGAGGCGCGTATGTTGAAGGAGTATGTGCCGTCCTTGGCGTCCTTGGCCGCGGTGACGAATGCGGAGAACTTGCGCTCGTAGATGAGGCCGTCCTTCTTCGTCCACCATTCGGGAAGCGAGGCGTCGACGACTTCGAAGTGGTCCCAGTCGGCGTTGGCGCTTTGCTTGAGGCTGGATGGCGCGCCTGCGCCGGCGTCGGCGATTATTTCCACGGTCTGGCCCGGGCCGATGGTGCCAAGGTCGAGCGTGTCGCCGGGGCCGATGACGCCCGGAAGCGGGCTTAAGAGCGCGACCTTGCCGGAAGACGCCGCAACAAGCGAGGCGGCGAAAAGCAGGAACAGCCAAAACGTTTTTTTCATTCGGAAAACTCTCCGTTCTAAGAGTGTTTTAACTTGGTTTTGCTTAAAAACCTTTCAAACCGGGTGCTGGAATGAGGTGTTTTGTCTCCATAGAACTTGACGAAGCCGCCAAGAAGAAACTCGCCGAACTGCAGCAGGAAATACGGGGCCTCGAACTCGACGCTTCGTTTACAAAGCCGGAGCAGATGCACTTCACGCTCGCGTTCCTGGGAGAGATAAGCGAGGAACAGGCGAGGCAGAAGATTGGCGCGCTGGAAAAGATAGAGTTTGAAAACTTCGACGCGGCCCTGCAAGGCATCGGGTTTTTTCCCCAGCGAAAAGTTCGTGCGCGTGGCGTGGGTCGGGTGCGAATCAAACGGAAAGCTCGAGGGATTGCGGCAAAAGGTCTGGGACGCGACTGCCGCGGGGACGAAGGCCGAGCAGGAGAAGAAATTCGAGGCGCACGTCACGCTCGCCAGGATAAAGACACCCAGAAACGTCGGGCGGCTTGCCAAGTGGGCGAAGGAAAAAAACGAAGCGGGCGCAAACTTCGGCCGCTTTTCGGTTTCGTCAGTGGATTTCAAGCAGAGCGTCCTGGGCGGCGCGGCCGGCGCACAGCACAAGGTCATCGGGCGGGCCTTTGTCAAGCACACTGGTTAGAACCAAAATTAAGAAAAAAAGTCAGACGAGCTCTATTCCGTCCTTGGTTTTCTTGACGTAGCGGTCGGTCGGGATTGAGGACGGCTTTGCCGAGGGCGGCAGCGGGGGCTTGGCGTCGGCTTCGCGCTCTTCGCTTTCGAATTCGAACCCTATCGGCGAGACGCCGCCCTTCTTGAACAACTCGAGGTAGTACGCCTGCATGAAAAGGGAGATGTCCTTCTGGGTCGTGATGTTGCGCTGGAGCATTACTTCGATGAGCTGGCGGCGGCTCTCGACTTCCTCGGTGACCTGGTTGATGGAAATGCCGGCCGCCCTGGCGAGCTTTTCCTTGCTTTCGGTCGTGCCCCGCGAGGCAATGAGCTCGTCGGTCGCGGCGTCCCACTTGAAGATTTCGTTCACGGCAACGTTGTTCTCGATGGACGTCACTTCGCTGACCTGGACGATGCGCCTGATCATTCCCTTCTTGCGGTGGTTTACGCGCTGCTGGACGACTATTATGTCGACGAGCGGGAGCAGTTCCTTTGGGACGGACATCGGCGGGTTTTCCAGCCTGCGGATGGCGTCGCGGTCCGAGTTGGCGTGAAGCGTGCCCATAGTCCCGCGGTGGCCGACGTTCATTGCGGTGAAAAGCGTCTCGGCCTCTGGGCCGCGGACTTCGCCTACGACCAGGCGGTCGGGCCGCATCCTCAGCGAGTTGCGCAGAAGGTCGTCAAGCGAAATGTTGCGGTCGGCCTCGAGCGCCACCCAGTCCTTGCGCTGGGAGAAGTTGAGTTCCTGCGTGTCCTCGATGGACACTATTCTCTCGTGCGGGGGCACGAACACCGAGAGGGCGTTGAGCGTCGTGGTCTTTCCCGAGGCCGTGCCGCCGACGATGAGGATGTTGAGCGGGTAGAGGAGCAGGCCGTCGGCCGCGACCCAGAGGAACGCGGCGAGCTCGGGCGAAAGCGTGCGGTTCTGGATGAGGTCGACCACGGACATGGGCTGGTAGCGGAACTTGCGGATGGTGATCGTGGGGTGGATTGCCGGCGGCGAGAGCGCGACGTTGGCGCGGCTGCCGTCGGGAAGCATGACGTCCTGGAACGGCTGGCTGTCGGTCGCGCCCATCTGGGAAAGGAAGTTTGAAAGCTCGTGCTCGGTGGGGAACGAAAGGTCGGTCATGCAGATGCCGAGGTCGCGATGGTGCACCATCACCGGGATTCCGGCGCCGTTGATGATTATTTCCTCGAGCTCGGGGTCGTCGAACAGGGGCTGCAGCACCCTGTACCCGAACGCCTGGCCCACGATTTCCTTGGCGACCTTGGCCGCGTCGACTTCGAAGCTGGATGCCAGGCCGGCGATTTCGGCCTGCATCTTTTCCCGCTCGGCCTTCGGAAGCGGCTTGCCAAGCCGCGTGTCGTCGACGGAAAGCAGGAAGTCGACAAGCTTCTGCTTTTCGGAAAACCCGCTTGCGCGGCAGAACTCGTCGGCCGGCAGCTGGTGCCGCAGCATTTCCACGAACGCCTTGACCAGCCTCTGCTCGCCCTGGCTCATCTCGGGCGGCGTTGCTTGATAGGCGGAAAACGGATAGCCCGGCGTCACTTTCGACATGAAAACAACAAGGCGCGCCGCCAATAAAAAGCATATTGGCAGGGTTTTATAATGAACGGCGAGAAACTTGTTTGAAATGAAAAAAACGCCTTCGTTCGAACAGGCCGCGGCGAAGAACGAGCTTGAAATCAAGTCCGTCTTCAAGGCCGTTGCCGGGCGCGTGAGCCCGTCGTGGAACGAGCGCGAGGCCGAGAGGAAAAAGGCCGCCGAACTCGCCTCAAGCTTGGAAAAGCGCCTGGGGAAAACGGCTAAGGTGCTGTTCGTCGGCTCGGCCGCCCGCGACACGGGCCTGCGCGGCGACCGCGACATCGACCTGTTCGCAACGTTCCCAAAGTCCATGAAGCGCGAGGAAATCATCAGCCGGACCTTCGACGCGGCCAGGAAGGCCGTGCGCGCGAACTGGAAGACGCGCTACGCCGAGCACCCGTATCTGCAGGGGGTCGCCGGGGGCTTCAAGGTCGAGGTCATCCCGTGCTTCCGGATAGAGGAGGACTCCGAGCTGAAAAGCGCGGTGGACCGCACGCCGCTGCATATGGAGTATTTGCAGAAGCACCTGTCGGAACAGCAGAAGGCGGACGTGCGCGTGCTCAAGCAGTTCCTGCGCAACGCCGGAATCTACGGCGCCGAACTCGAGGTCCAGGGCTTTTCGGGCCTCGTGTGCGAATACCTCGTGCTCAACTACCACTCGCTGCTTGGCCTTATGGCGCACGCCGCCGACAACTGGCGCTTCCCCGTGGTCGTCGACCTCGAGGGAAAGTACTACGGCGAGGAAGAGCAGCTGAAGAAAAAGTTTCCCGGCGCCGAGTTTGTGCTGGTCGACGCCATCGACAAGAACCGCAACGCCGGCGCGGCCACGAGCAGGACCAACGTCGCCAAGTTCGTCTGCCTCTGCCGCGAGTTTCTGAAAAACCCGTCGGAAAAGTTCTTCTTCAGGAAGGAAATCAGGCACTCGAAGGCCGAGCTGCTTGCCGCGGTGAAAAGGCGCTCAAGCACGCTGTTTTTGGTCAAGTCACCGCGGCCAAAGGGCGTGGTCGAGGACGTGTTCTTCCCCCAGCTGCGCAAGAGCGCGGCGTCCGTCGCCAAGCAGCTGGACCTTGCGGACTTCGTCCTCTTCGACTTCGACTTTTTCGCCGACGAAAAGCACTCGTTTTTGCTGTTCGAGCTCGAGGAAGAGACGCTTCCCGCGGTGAAAAAAGTGCAGGGCCCGCCGGTGGACGACGCCGACGCCTGCGAATCGTTCGTCGAGGGCGTCAAGCGCCACGGGAAGGAGGGCAAGATTCTGCGGGGCCCGTACGTCGAGGAGAACCGCGTGTACGCGGACAAGTTCCGCGAAGAGCGCAGCGCCCCGGAGCTTTTGCGCAAGATTCTGAAAAAGCCCGAGCGCTACGCCATAGCGTCGCACGTCGCCAAGTCCTTCAAGAAGGCGCAGTTCTCCCAGGGCGAAAAAATCGTCCCGGCCTGCTCTTCGGAAGAAAGCCTGCAGAAGCTCGGAAACTACCTGCTGAGGAAAGAATGGTGGTTTTAAAAACCAGAAAAATAAGCGTAACTAAGGTGAAAGTTTATGGTGTTGAACGCCGTAGAGAGAATTAATAATCGTCTTGGTCAAGAGCCGGGATTGCTTAAAATGGCCACGGCAACCGCGGCAGAAGACAGCAAGTTCCCCCAGGGATGGGAATCTCGCCTGGTCTCGTTCAAAACACGGCCCGGAACAAGAACGCCAACGCGCGAAGAAAGAACCGCAGCCCTCTCTAGGCTTGGAGAGATAATCAAAGAAGAGTGCGGCGACGACTACGCTCACCGCCTCTTTCAAGCGGCCCCTAAAGAAGGCCTAGTTCTCGCCACGTATCTGATGTCTAAGCAAAAAGGATAGTCGCTTACTTTTTCCGAAAGAACAGCTGGCCAAGCAAACAGGATACCCATTAATTGACGTCGGTAGAAGACTTTCCAAGAGCGGACGTCTATTTATTGGGAAAAATCAGACGCCGCAGGTACCAATCTTCAACTTCAAAGCATTTGCACTTTGGCGCGGTCGGTCTTCGCAAAATGCTTGTCGCCGGTCAGGATGATGGCGTCGTTTTCCGCCGCGGTCGCGAGTATGAGCGCGTCGGCCATGCCCAGCTTTTCCTCGAGTTTTATTTCAGCCGCGAGCTTGGCGATTTCGACGGAGATATCCTTCGGTTCGCAGGTCTGCAAGACGAACGACAGACGTTTCTGCGCCATTGCCGCGCCCTCGTTCTTCAAAGACTTGCAATAGACTTCGAACAGGTTTATCTTCGACACGATCTTGCGCTGGCGCTCGTCCTCTATGATTTTCCCTGCTTTTTCCCCGGCTGCCGAGCCGAAAAAATACTCGAGCCACGCCCATGAATCCACCAAGACCGTCATGCAAATCCCCTAAGCGACTCGACCTTTCCAAGAAACAGCACGGACTACCGCCAAATCATTCGAACCGGTCGGTCTCGTCCCTCAAGTCCTTCAACGAAACTCTCTTCATCGTACCAAACATGCTCTTTGGCTTCGACGGCAAAAGCGTTTTCTTCAGCAGGCTATTCATCACTGCCGAAATGTTCTTTGCACTGCCATATTGCGCCATGGCCTCGCGCACCAGCGCACGGTAAACGTCATCGTCAATCAACACGGTCGTTTTCATACTGACCAACCTAATACCATATAACCCTACAACCATATAAATCCTACGGGAGGGTTCATTTGTTGGGAAAGACGAGCAGCCGCAGGTTGCCGATTTTCAGCGTGTAGTACTCTTTGCCGGCCTTGGAGACGTTTTTCCAGAGCTGGCCGACCTCGAGGTAATTGGTTTTCCCGTCGCGGTCGCGCTCGGGCTGGACCACGCGGAAAGCGGGCCGCTGCTTGCCGGCGCCGGTTTCGGCGCCTTCGTTCTGCTCGCCGCCAAGCTCTTCCTCGAGAAACTCGTTCAAGTCGTTAGGCATTTTCCCCACCCCTTCAAAACAAAACGCTGCGCAGGCAAATAAAACCGTTTCCCGGCGTGTTTTCCGCTGAATTTTTTGAATTTTGTTTGGGCGCAGCCCCTAGTCCTGGCTTGTAAGCTCTTCGACCACGGACTTGTCGCCGGCGTCCTTGTCGCGCACGATGCGGTAGATTTTCCCCGACGCGCCTTCCTTGAGCGCCTCGTCGTGAGTGATTATGAAGACCTGCTCGAACAGCTGCGGAAGCTCTTCGGCAAGCGCGCCGGACAAAAGCTGCACCGCCTCAGCGTCCAGGTTGTGCGTGGGCTCGTCGAGAATCAGCCAGTTGAGGCTCGACGCCAGCACCGTTGCGAAGGCTATGCGCAGCGAGAGCGAGGCGCACGACTTTTCGCCGCCGGACGCGTTCTCGATGCCGACCCACGCGCCGTCCAGCGCCAGAAGCTCGAGCGAATAGTCGTCCTCGGACGCGTTGAGCCGCAGGCTCCGGTAGTCGCCGTAGGGATAGAGCACCGACCACATCGACGTCATTGACTCGTTAACGGCATCGACCAAATATGCGCGCAGCTCTGCCTGGGTCTCGGCAACTGCGGACTGGAACTGCAGGATTTTCTGCATCTTGGCGTCCAGAACGCCAAGCTCCTTTCTTTTAGACTCCAGCGAAGAAATCTTGGCCGCGACCTGCGCCAGGCGGGCCCGGCGGTCGGCCAAAAGCGTGGCTGCGCTTTTGGCTTCGGACTCAAGCGAAGCCAGCGCCTTCTGCTCGTCGGCGAAGCGCTGGCGCTTTTCCTCCAGCTGCTGGCGGGAAAACTTGGAACCAAGCAGGTGCAGATTCTGCCTCGCTTCCTCCGATTGTTCGGACAGCAGTTTTTCCTTTTGCTCCAGGCGCGCGCGCTCCTGGGCCGAGCGGACGGCTGCGTCCTGTTCCGAGACCTTTTTCCGCGCCTCTTCCAGCACGGCGGCCGCGTTGTCGGCCTCAGTCCTGGCCGCCGCTTCTTCGCGCCTCTTGGCTTCCAAAAGCTGTTTCTTGTTGCCTGCATCGGCGACTTCGGGCGAAAGTTCGCGGATTCTTTCCGACAGCAGCTCTTCCTTCTTCGAGTCTTCTAGGGCAGTTGCCCGTTCTTTCTCGGCGGCCGCAAGCAATGCTCCAAGCTCGCGCTCTTTTTTCCTCGACTCGGCGAGCCTCGCGTTCTTTTCAGACTCAAGCTGCCGTTTGTGGCCCCCGTCAAGCGGCGCGTCGCACACCGGGCAGCTGGCGGTTGCCGAGGAAAGCGACGTGAGGGCCTTTGACAGTTCGTCCTGGCCTGCCCTTTCCTTGCTGAGCTGGCCGCGGAGTTCCTCGGTTTCCCTCTCCTTCTGCGAAAGCGAGTGCTTTGCCCCGGAGGGGTGCCGGTGCAGGATTTGAGAATGTTCGTGCTGGAACGCCGCGAGCTTCGCGGCCTTTTCCTCGAGGCCCGCCAGTTCCTTTTCCAAAACCTTGGCCGAAAAGAGCAGTTCGGCCTGTGCACGCCGCTTTTCCTCGGCCGCCTTTTCGCCGCCTTGCACGTGTTTCTTGAGCTCGGCCAGCAGGTCTTGTTCCTTGGAAACGTCTTTTCCCGCGTGGGCGGCGTGGCGCTCCTTTTCCTGGCGCACGAGCCTCGCTTCCGCCTCGAGGGAATTCGCCTTCTGGCTGGCCGAATTGTATTCTTGTTCCAGTTTTTCGGTTTCGGCCAGTTCGGCACGCGCCTTTGCGGCTAATGCACGGTGCGCTTCCGCTTCAAGCGCGCTGCGCGCCCCTTTGGCGGACAGCCCGGATATTTCTGCGTCGAGGCCGTTCTTCTCCGATTCCAAGGAGGGCAGGTCGGCGCCAAAAATGTAGCTGTTGGCCTCGGCCTTCTGTGACTTTATCCTGTTTGCGACCGAAGAGGCGGTGGAGCGCGCGACTTCGAACCGGTCGATTCCGAGAAGCTCGTCCATCTGCTTCTTCCTCTCGCCGCGGCCTAGCGTGAGGAAGTAGTCTATGCGGTTCTGTTCCGAGTACACCGTCCGAGTGAACAGGTCGTAGTCCATTTTCAAGAGCGACTGGACCGTCTCGGTCACGCGCTGGGACTGCGGGCCCTCGACAAGCGCGCCGTTTTTCCGCAAATAGGCCTCGGACCCCTTGGCCGACACGGTGCGGGTGATGGAGTACTGGCTGCCGGCGACCTGGATTTCCACTGCGACTTCGGCCGACGCCTTCTTGTCGGGCCGCTGCATCACCACGTTCTCAAGCGAAACCTTGTGGCTCCTAAGGTCGGGGAAAGTGCCGAAGAGGCAGAAGCAAATGGCGTCCATCACCGAGGACTTGCCGCTGCCCATCACGCCGACCAGCAGGTTGGAGCCCTTGGCGAACGAGAATTCCGAGGACTCGTGGCTTTTCCAGTTCTTGAGGCGCACCGAGGAAATCATTTCAGGAAAGACTAGGAAGGCGCGGTTTTTTACTTGTTGCCGAAGACGTTTTCCCATGCCGGAATTCCTCGCCGACGAAATGCTCAAGAGCCTGTGCCGGTGGCTGCGAATATTCGGAGTCCGCGCCTATTATGCGGGCGATTTCGAAAGGGCAGCGACCGGGACTGGAAAAATAACCGGCGCCGGCCACCAAGGCGGACCCGCGGGAAACTGGGCGTGGAGGCCCGATTCTTCGCCCCGCGGCAAGACGCGCAAAACAAGCCCCGGCGACGACGACTTGATAAAAATCGCGGCGAAAAACAGGCTCGTGCTCCTGACGCGCGGCGAGGAACTTGGAAAACGCGCCGCGGACTACGCCGAAACCGTGCTGTTCAGGACGGACAGGCCC
>CAYVQS010000016.1:0-13937 GCA_964453195.1 Microcaldota archaeon
GCGGTAATTCTCTGCGGCGGAAAAGGCACCCGCCTGCGGCCATACACCCACTCGGTCCCCAAGCCCATGCTCCTGCTCGGCCGAAAGCCCATCCTCCGGTACATAGTCGAGCATCTCAAGCGCAACGGAATCACTGAAATAGTAATGAACGTCGGCCACCTCAAGGAGCAGATAATCAACTACTTCGGCGACGGCGCGCGTTTCGGCGTAAAAATCCAGTACTCTGAGGAAGACGCCGAGCTGGGCACCGCCGGCTCCGTCAAGAAGGCGGCCAGGCTCCTCAAGGGCGAGGAGAACTTCCTCGTCCTCATGGGCGACCAGCTCACAAGCACCGACCTTGGGAAAATCACGGCCTTCCACCTGAAGAAGAACGCGGTCGCCACCGTCGCCCTGCGCCGCACCGGAATCCCCATGCAGTACGGCGTCGCGGAAATCGACTCCGACTCCAACATCACGTGCTTCTCCGAAAAACCCATCATCCAGAGCCTAATCAACGTCGCAATCTACGTCCTGAACAAGAAGGCCCTGGACTACCTTCCCGAAAAAGGCGACTTTGCCATGAACGTCTTTCCCCTGCTCATGCAGAAGAAGCAGAAAATAGTGGGCTACGTCTTCGACGACTACTGGATCGACGTCGGTAGTTTGCAGGACTACGAGCACATGAACAAGCTCGTCTCCGTCGTCGACCTCATCGCCAACCACGACGAATAGCGCCGGGTTTTTTTATGGTCCCCTAGCGCAGCCGCCGCATGTTTTGCTTCAGCCACTTTTCGGCCTCGTCGTACTGCGCGAAAGAGCGTTCTTCCTTCTTGAAGTCGCCGTGGTGCACCATTCGCCTCTTCGTCTCGCCCCGTTCGTAGTACGGGTCGTGCTTGGCGTGCAGCAGCTCGTGGAACAGCAAATACTGTATGACGAACTCCGGCACTTTTTCCGAGTCGAACAGCCTGCTTACCACGACCTCGTTCGCCGCCGAGTCGTAGAACGCGAGCCTGCGCCTGCTTTTTTCCCGGCTCCAGAACACCTTGGGCAGCGCCAGCACCTTTTCCGACGAAGGAATGGCCTCGAAGTCCCGGTAGAGTCCGGTGGAAAAAATAGTGCGCGACAACACCGCGTTCAGGTCGTGCGCCTCCCCCTTCGCGCTTCCCCGCCTCTTTCTTCCCCGCAGCCTCTTGAGGCTCTCGTCCAGCGAATAGAAGCTCCTGCGCTTCGAAAACTCGGCGTATTTCTCCAAATAAGGCTCCGCCCGTTCCGGCAGCCGCTTGAAAATTCCCTTTAGCAGAAAGAGGAACAGGCCAACGACTGCCCCGCGGCCCGCGGCCCTGTACCCGTCGCTCACGCGCGCAACTATCCTCTTTTGCGAAAAATCCGCCGACATTTTCGCGTTGAGCCCGGAAAACTTTTCGAAGCGCGCCTCGCTCGAATACCCCCGTGCGTCGGCGATGATGAGCGCGGCCCCCAAAAGCGCGCAAAGATCCTCGTCCGTCCCGGCGTTTTCAATTTCCATTTTCCATTTCCCCGCCCGCGTTTTTCTCTGGGGCGCAATCCGATAACCCGATTGCAAGAATTAAGTTAATATACTACCTCGAAGTTTTTCTATTGCAATCCAACAGCCTCAAAGGCGTTGGAGGAGTGTGACAATACTTTTATGGCAAAGAAGAAGAAGAAGAAATAATTTGTTGATGCGCCGCAAAAGGGGCGTTCGCGCCCCTTTCGCGGTTTTTTGATTTGTTCCTTTTATTTTGCGTCCCGTTCCTGGTTCTCCGCTTCTTTTCGCCCCTGCGAATAGCTTCAATCTTGCGCGAAAGCATTCGCCGCGCGTCTTCTCCTCCTTCGGGAAAATCACGCGCTTTAGTCTGAGCCGTTGGACGGTTCCTGTTCCGGAGATTTCGCCTGCGTCTTTTCAGCCGCGGCCAGTATCTTTTCCACCGCGCTTGGCAACGCCTTGCCGCTTGTCCGCACCGCGTCCTCGGCTGCCACCTGCTGTTCGGCGTCGTTGCTTATCCTGAAGATTTTCACCTGGTGGTTGGGCGAGCGGTAAACCTGTTCGAATCCGGGGAGCGACTCGTAGAAGAACAGCCTCACGAACGCCGACTCGTTGAGGTAGCTGCGCATGGCGCCTGCGCTCAGCGTGTAGATGTCGGGGTTGATGTTGAGGAAGAGGGGGTACGCGTTGCGCAGCACTCCGCCGTCCTGCGAGAACTGCACGGGCTGGACGTTGGAGTCGCGGCCCGGAGTCGAAGTCATTGGCACGAGCTGGATGTCGCGCATCTTCTTCTGTTCGCCGCTGCGCGGGTCGAGGAGGAAGACGTTGGTCTCGCCGTCCTTTCCGGCGGCGATGCAGTACACTGCGTCGGTGAGCGACGACCACACTCCCTGGCGCGGGAACGTGCCAGGGCACTGGTAAAGCGCCACCGTGCCGGCGGCGTCGCCCATGACGTAGAGGGAGTAGAGCTCCTCGAAGTAGTGCTCCTGCTCGTAAATGGAGTGGCCGGGTCCCAGCTGCCATTCGGTTATTCCGGGCGTGATGTTGTAGTTGTTTCCCTCTTTTTCGCGGGAGAGGCCGGTGAACGTGCCGTGCTCGCCTGTCTGGGCAACCGCGCCGAACGTGCCCGACAAGTAGACGAGCGCGCCCCACTTGGGCACGAGTTCGGAGTCGAGCAAAAGGTGGGTGGCGTTGTGGTACCTCATCACCCGGACAAGTTCTTTCGTGCTTCCGTTGACGAGCGCGTGCGCGGTTTCCTGGTCGTATTCGGGATAGCCGTTGCCGGGGTCGAGCACGGTCTTCGCCTCTCCCCAGAAAGTCGTCCAGTGGCCGTAGTCCCACCACGACAGCATGCGGTTGTTTTCGTCCAGGTTGCCGCGCATCCACGAGAACGTGTCGCGCCAGTCGCCGGAAATGCGCGCAAAGCAGAGTTCCTGGATCGCCGAAGGCTTCTGCACTCCCGGAATCGCGATGGCGGACGTCATCTTGTTGACGCCGGAGTCGCAGCTTATCGACACGGGCGAGCCGACCGCGTAGATTATCTGCGCGCCAACCAGCAAAAACCCGCACCCAAGCGCGAAGACCGCCGACATGGACGCGGCGGGCTTTTCCTGCGCCATCTTGAAGTGGAGGATGAGCATCTCGACCACGGTCTTGAGCTCCTCAAGCAAGAACACGACGATTATCGCCAGGGCGAACGCGAGGTGCAGCATGTACTTGAGCTTGGACAGGCCGATGAACGCAATGGGGTAGGACACCAGCACCGCGAACAGCACGAGCCTGTTCTTCTTCCTGGACACGAGGTACGTCCCTATTGCCGCGGAAATGGCTATGGCCATGTAGAGGAACACGTCGCGCTCGACTATGTACGCCAAAAGCGGGCTGTCTGCCCACCCCAGCGCGCCGGCGAAGCCCGTAAGCGCGGCGTCCAGCCACTTGTTCGCGATTATTATCGCCACAAGCGCAGCCAGCGCCGCGACGGCCTCTTCCTTGGAACGGTTCTTGAGGAGCTCAAGCGCCAGCCGCAGCCCTAGCACGAGCGACACTGCGGCAAGTATGTTGCCGGGGCTGAAAAAGTGGGAGAAGATGCCGTACGACGACTCGTTGTAGCCCTCGCTGGACGGGTTCTCTTCCTGCACAGTCTTCATCAGCGGAATGTTGGGGGTGGAGAACCCGAGGCCGTAAGTGATGTATCCGCCGAGCTTGGAGCCGATGGTGACTGCCGAGCCGTCGCCGGCCTGGCCGACGGGGACGAAGACCACGACCAGCAGCATTGCGGCGAGGATGCCGGCGACGAAGACGCCGCGCGCCCAGCGCTGCCCCAGGGCCAGGATTGTTTCAAGCTGGCGCGAGACCTTGTATTTCTCGGCCGCGAAAAGCATCGCGACCGGCGCCAGCGAGGCCACGAGGAAAACGGTCGCGTTGGAAAGCCCGAACAGCGGAATCTGCTGGTAGGCGTTAAGCGCGACGTTGCCGGCCAGGCCGCCCAGCGCGACCAGCGCGTTGACTGCGACCATCTTCTCGTCCAGGTCGTTTTCCAAGTAGTCGAGGAACGCCTGTATGACCGCGAACGACGCAATTATCATGAACGGCCAGATGTACTGCAGCGTGCCCATGACGTTGGCGAAAGCCAGGAGCCCGGCTATTAGCGCGAACCGCAGGCTCTTGTGCCGAATTGCCAGGCCGTAGAACGCGAACAGCCCAAGCGCGCCGAACAAGGCGTAAGGCTGCTGTTCCGAGACTCCCGCGGCCATTTTCTGGATGAGCTGGGGCGTGAACGCGAAAAGCGCCGCCGAGACCAGGGCGAGCCTGTCGTCGGTCTCTTCCCTCATCATGGAAAACGCCAGGAAGCTCATGAGCGCGCCAAGCAGCGGCGGATAGAGCTGGTTGAAAAGCACGAAAAGCTCTTTTTCAAACGGCTTGCCGGCAAAGTCCATGTAGAGCCGGTACCACGAGCCCGCCAGGTAGTGGATCATGGGGGGCGTGCGCTGGAATTTTTCGTGGGGAAAATACGCGTCGGCGTTGAACACGGGCACGCTTCCCTGCTTGACCAGAAGCTCGGTGACGTGGTCGTAGTAAATGGGGTCGAACTCGAAAAAGTACGGGTCGAACGAGCTTGCCATCCTGGCGTAGAACCCGAAGGCCATTATCGCAAGGAGAACGACCAAAACCTTGTTCTTGGAAACCAGCGCCTTCAGCGACTCGCGGCTGAACTGCTCCGCCCTGATTTCGGGCATTTCGAGCTTCCTGCCCTGCCTTATCCAGAGGCCGGCGGCAATCAAGCACACCGCCACTGCGTTGAACAAGATAAGCGGCGTGGAAAGCGGGATTCCGGCGAGCAGCTCGGCAACAAGCAGCGCAGGCCCGGCGCACGCGCCGATGGCGACGCCGAAAAACACCCGTTCGAAGCGCCCGAGCTTCAGCGGCTCGAACAGCGCGAGCGAAAGAAGCACTCCGGGCCCGAACGAGACCAGGGCAACGAGCAAGAACGCCAACGTTTCAACTATCAAGTCATCCCACCTTTTTGCACAGCAGAAACTAAAAACAGGATTTCAAATACTAGGGGCAACGCCTCTTAAAAACCCTCTTTTCCGCCGCGGGGCAAATCCCCGCCCAATCGTTTTTTTATTGCCGCAGTCTATACTACTGTCTTCCCGGAAAAGGTTTGTCCCGAAATGCCCCGTAAAATCCTCGTCACCTCCGCGCTTCCCTACGCCAACGGTCCCCTGCACATCGGCCATCTGCGCAGCACCTATTTGCCCGCCGACGCCTTCGCCCGGTACTGCCGCCTCAAGTCCTACGACGTCGTCTACGCTTGCGCCACCGACGAGCACGGCGCGCCAATAGAAATCAACGCCATGAAAAACGGCAAGACGCCCGAGGAATTCGTGCAAATCTACAGAAAGCGCCACTTTGAGGACTTTTCGCGCTTCGGAATGTCGTTCGACGAGTTCTACCACACCCACTCGCCCGAGTCCCAGGCATTTGCCAGCGAATTTTTCCTCAAGAACAAGGAGGCCGGCAACATTTATTCCAAGAAGGTCACGCAGTCCTACTGCCCCGACTGCAAGCGCTTTTTGCCGGACCGCTACATCAAGGGAGGATGCCCCCACTGCAACGCCGCAGACCAGTACGGCGACCAGTGCGAGGCCTGCGGGAAAGTCTATTCCCCGTCCGAGCTGAAAAACCCGTACTGCGTAGTATGCCGCTCCGCGAAAGCCAAGCCCGAAAAGCGCGAAGTCGACCACCACTTCTTCAAGCTCTCCAATTTTTCGCTCTTCCTGACCGAATGGTTCGCCTCCAACAAGACGCTTCCCAGCGACGTCACGAACTATCTGAAGACGTGGATTAACGAGGGATTGAAGGACTGGGACATCACGCGCGACGGCCCGTACTTCGGCTTTCTCATTCCCGGCGAAGCCGACAAGTACTTCTACGTATGGTGGGACGCGCCCATCGGCTACGTCGGAGCCTCGAAGCACTGGTGCGACTCGCACAACAGGAAGTACGAAGAGTTCTGGAAAGACAAGGACGCCGAACTCGTCCACTTCATCGGAAAGGACATCATCTACCACCACTTCTTGTTCTGGCCATCCATGCTCAAAGGCGCAGGCTATTCCCTCCCGGCCCGCATTCCCACGCGCGGCTACCTGAACCTTGAACAGGAGAAGATGAGCAAGAGCCGCGGCAAGTTCCTTCTCGTTTCGGACTTCCTCGACCGCTACCCGCCGGACTATCTGCGCTACTACCTGACCGCAGTCACGCCCAACGACACGTCCGACGGAAACTTTTCGTGGAAGGAGTTCCAGGCCAAGGTCAACAACGAGCTTGTGGACATTCTGGGCAACTTCGCCTTCCGCGTGCTGTCGTTCCTCCAGTCCAAGTACGGCGGCAAGATCCCCGAGCCGGCAGGCTATTCCGACGAGGACAAGGCCTTTGCCGCAAGAGTCGACGGCCTCGCCGGCGCGCTTTCCGCCGAGCTTGAGGAAATCGAAATCAAGGCCGCCCAGGAAAAGCTCCTGGCTTTTGCCGGAGAATGCAACAAGTACTTCAACGACCGCGCTCCCTGGCATTTGCTGAAAAACAACGACAAGGCCGCCGACACCGTACTGTTCCTCTCGGCCAAGGCGGTCTACGCCATCGCACTGCACGGCCAGCCCTTTTTGCCCTTTACTAGCAAGACTCTATTGGAGCAGCTCGCGCTGTCCGACGCGCCGCAAAAGTGGGGCGACCTGTCGGCGTTGAAGCCCGGCGCAACTTTGCCCAAGCCCGCGCTGCTTTACGCCAAGATAGAGGACGAGCAGATTGCCAAGGAACTCGGCGAAACTACTAGCTAATGTTGCTAAGGGCTTCCGTCTACGAATTTTCTTAAGATTCTTGCAGGAATTGCATAGGATAAATTCGTAATCTGTTTTGTCCGTTTATAGTTAGCTGCGGCCATTCCTAGAACTGTTCCGTCATATCTTGAAACGATTGGCGCACCGCTTAATCCAGGATATGCTGGAACGTTAATTAACAGGGAATCGGCGTGTCCGACTAACTGCCCTTTTTCGTCAAAAACGGGTAATGGCATCGACGAGGCAATTATTCCGCTCATGAATACGGGTCGGAATAAAGGAATGACTGGATATTTTTCGGTCCCCAATTCTTTCGTCGAAAAATAGGGAAATCCCCCGAGTAAGATGTCTAGCCCCTCTTTAGGGTGATTTGGGGCTATTTCGAGTGGTTTATGTTCCGATGGGGGCTGTTTTTCCAGTTTAAGCTGCGCCAAGTCGTTTTTCTCATCTTTTGCAACGACTTTCATATTCCGAGCGTGTAGGCCCTTTTCCGTTCCTTCAACTGAATAAAACCAGGCCATGCAGGGGGTAATATCCTGCGCATCGGCCACGTGGTTACAAGTTAGTACTATATCTTGAGCGAACAAAAATCCAGTTCCCAACGGAATAATTGTTTTCTTTACTCCGGGGGTTAGTTCTATTTCTATTCCCCTTTCAGAAGCCAAGGTCTGATTTTCGGTTTCTCCTAATAACAGGCAGATGGCCGGCCGGATTCTATTTGCGACTTCTACGTTATCTAGCACTTTCTTCACCTTTGGCGATTATTTCGACTTGTTTTTGATTATTTCTAGGAATTCCTTCGCCCGTTTTACCGCGTTTTTGGCTTCGTTTTCGCCGACCGAATCGCTTTCGACGTCGCCGTAGACGATGGAGTGCCGCCTTGTCCGGTAATTGTTAAAGTAGTGGACCAGGTCCGCCTGTTCGGAAATCGTTGCGGCGCAAAAGTCCACTATCGCCTTGTGGTGCGCGTCGGCGTAAGACCGGTACTCCTTTGCCGCCATCAAAGCGCGGCCCGCGTTCAGCATCGTGTTATACGCCAGGGAAAGCGCGACGTCGAAATGCCGCATTTCGATGTTGTCCTCGGCGGCCTTGACGTTGTCCTCCGCCACCCTACGCAATCTCTCCGCAGTCGTCTTGTCCGCGTCGACTTTTTCAACTTCGCGCCGTTTCAGCAATTCGCTTAAATTCACTCTCGTCACCGGCCAGCCAAATTTTCTTTTTCCTCAGCAGCGACTTCAATAACGCGCTCGTTTCCCTCGCTTTTTCCGCCAGGTCCCCTTCAGTCCAAACCACGGGATGAATTGCCCAGCCCGTTTTTTTCTGAACCGCAAAACACCCACGGCTAACTTCGCCTTCGTCAACGCTTCCGACAACCATTACGTCGACGTCGCTTTTTTCCGCAAAGGTTCCGTCGGCAAAACTGCCATAGACAAACGCCCATTTAGCGCCTTTCAGCCGGCCAATCGCTTTTACCAGCTCGGCAACCACGCCCTCCGTCTTGAAATACAATCCCTGAAGCTCGGGCAAAAACGGGCAGTCCCGCCGCAGGGAATACGCTGAAAGATTGCCTTTCCTCGCCTTTCTCAAAACCCCCGCCGACTCCAACAGGTCCAGTTCCCGCTTCGTTTCCGGGGCGGAAACTCCAGAGCGCCTGGCGATTTCCCGCAGGTGCAAGCCGTCGCTCGACAAAACCGTGCCGAGAACCTTCACTTCCGCGGTCGAGCGGAAAAATTTCTCCAACATGTTATACTTGATATAACAATCGTTATATTAAATATAACGCTTTCCGGTTCCGCGGCGGTTCCGTATGCTTGGAGCGCGGTCCGGTTTAAAAGAAGTTTTGAGGCTGTTTTCCGGTGTTTTTCGCCGTTTGGTAGGCAGTCTTAAATAGTCCTTGCAAGTTGTTTTTTCTAACCCACTTTGGACTTAATAGGAGGTCAAGAACCGCAAATGCCCCACGATTGCGCCCTTTGCTCGGCGCGCCTTTCCGGCAACCTGGTGGACTGCAGCCACAAGGACTCGCTCGTGCACTTTTCGTGCTGCATGGAAAAATGCAGCCTCGACGGCTCCGGGCCCGACAACTGCCCCCACGCGCAGGCGCGCTACCGCAGGACCAGCTTCTGAAATCCTGCAGGTGGCAAGCGGAATTCTCGCCGGGCCGAAAAACAACGCCCGCAACTATCCAACTAATTAGCGGTAGTGGTGCTGTTTGACGGCCTTCAAGGCCAGGCCGTCTTCCTCGGCCAAGACGTTAGCGATAATGGTGCTGTTTTGGCACGTAGAACCGGTCGCCCTTGGTCAGGTCGGGCAGCACGACCTTGGGCTGGTCGGACTTGAACATTACCTGGTCGAAAAGCCGGTAGTTTTCGACAATCAGCTTGATCAGGGCGCGGCCGATTTTCTTGTTCTTGGCAACGGTCTCGGAAACGAGCTTGGCAATCCTGGCGGGCTTGGACAAATAATCCTCGATGGACTCGCCCTTCTTGATTTTCGACTTGACTGCCTTGAGCACGTGCTTGATTTTCAACTCGCCGTCGGAAAGCTGTTCCTGCGTGAAGCTGGTCTCGCGGTTCTTGAGCATGCGGTGCTCCCGCATTACGAAGCCGAGCAAGAGCTCGAATTCGTCGTCGTTCATCTTCGTCGGTTTCGCCATATTTCAAACCCACCCCGATAAGCAGAGCAATAAAGTGCCTGGGAGAAAAAGCGCGCAAAAGCGCACGAGAAGGTATCTTGCTCCCCGAAGTATAAAACGCTTGCGCTAGGGTTTAAAAGCCTTTCAGCCCTCCCGGAAGCGTTTAGCCTATGTACCGGTCCTGTTCGGCGCCGGTTTTCCTGACCGCGGGCCGGTTTTCGGGCAGTTTTTCGCTGGCCATTTCGCGGTCGATGGACGAGAGGTTGTCGCCCAGCACCTTCCAAAGCGCCTGGGCCGTGAACCTCGAAAGCACTATCCTTCCCACGGGCCTCTTGGAGAACATGTCCATGAAGAACATGTTGACGTGCGCCTCCTTCTCGACCTTCTCCTTTTTCCCGACCTTGCGCTTGCTGGCCTTGAACTGCACGGCCACCATTACTTCGTCGGCGTAGACCGGCTTTTCCCTGGACTTTTCCAGGTTGTGCTTCGCGATTTCAACAGGAGTTACCGCCATCAAATCACCCTTGTTTTTTCCTTCGGGTTTCCTTCGCCCGGTTGCCCGCGTCCACGAGGACCACGGTGGACTCGAACCCGGCCAGTTCTTCCTCTGCCACAAGCGACTCGGCCACGACTATCACCCGGTCGCCCTTTTCGCACAGCCTTGCCGCGGCGCCGAGGACCTCGATTTTCCCAGGCTCCCCGGCGACGGCGTAGGTCTCGAACCGCCTTCCGTTGGAGGAGTTGAACACGTGTATCATTTCCATTTCCCGGATTCCCGCCGCGTCCAGAAGCGACTTGTCTACCGCGAGGCTCCCCTCGTAGTCGGGCCGCACCGCCGTCACCGTGGCGTTGTGGATTTTGGCCCGGCACATCCTTCTAAGCAAAGCGGTTCACCCAGATGCCTTTACGCCTCGCATTCTTTTAACCTCTTTCCCGGTTCTTCCCGCCATCATTATATATCGCCGTTCCCTACCGCCTTGCATGGCAGTGGAATACGACCTGGTGATCGGCGGCTTCACGGCAATCGGCATCGGCGCCCTCGTGGGAATCGAGCGCGAACGCCACCAGATGGGCCGCTTCGACGTGGCCGGCCTGCGCACCTTCATGCTGTTCTCCATCCTCGGCTTCGTCTCCGCGCTGCTGTCGACCTACAACTCGTTCTTCGCCCTCGCCGCCTTCGCCGCGCTCGCGCTCTCGGTGTCGCTGGGCTACTATTTCTCGGCCGCGACCACCAAGGAGTTCGGCCTGACCTCGGAAGTGACGTCGCTGCTGACGTTCATTTTCGGCTTCATGGCGTTCGACGCGGCCACGCGCAACTTCTCGGTAATGCTGGCAATCGGAGTCACCGTGCTCTTGGCGTTCAAGGAGCGCGTGCACCACTTCGCCGAACAGATAGAGAAGCAGGAACTGTTCGACATGCTGGCGTTCCTCGTCCTCGTCTTCATCATCCTGCCGCTTTTGCCCAACCAGGCAGTCGACCCGCTTGGGGTGTTCAACCCGTACCTGGCGTGGCTCATGGTGGTTTTCGTCTCCGGCATAGGCTTTTTGGGCTACGCCCTAGTAAAGTTCTACGGCGCCAAGCGCGGCCTCGCGGTCACCGGCCTGCTTGGCGGCCTCGTGTCCTCGACCACGGTCGCGTTTTCCATGGCCGACCGCTCCCGCGAATCCAAGGCCGTGTGCAACTCGTGCGCGTCGGCGATTTCGGCCTCGAATTCCGTGACTTTCCTCCGCACCATCTTCGTAGCCGCCGTGCTCAACCTCGCGCTCGTGGATTCCCTGATGTACCCGCTGCTTGCAATGTTCACGGTCTCGGCCGCGGGCGCGGCGTATTTCCTGGAATCCAGCAGGGAACGCGCGGGCAAGGTCAAGCTTTCGACGCCCCTCGCACTCGCGCCCGCCCTGAAATTCGGCGGCCTGTTCGTCCTCGTGCTCTTCGTCTCCAAGCTCGCGTCAGTCTATTTCGGCGACTTGGGCGTGTTCGCCGCCTCGGCCGCGTCGGGCCTCATGAGCGTGGACGCGGTCCTGCTCTCGATATCTACGCTCGAGGGGGCGTCGCTTTCGACCGGCGCGGCGTCGTTCGCAATCTTCCTCGCCTGCCTCGCGGGAACCGCGTCGAAGGCAGTCATAGCGTACTGGCGCGGCACCCGCGACCTGGCCTTGAAAACCACGGTCGTCTCGGCCCTGACAATGGCCGCCGGCGTGGCCGTGTTCCTCGTTTCCTGATATCCTTCCAATAATGGACTGGGTGGTTGAAATGATTGACTTGCGCGCAAAGCTCTCGCAAATCCTTTCAAAGAGCGACTTCGTTTCCCAGGGCATCGACGCTGCCATGGTGGCCGAGCAGGAAGGCGCGGACCTGTACCGGCACATGGCGGACCGGGCTCCGCACGGCGACGAAGCCGATTTTTTCAACTTCCTCTCCGGCCAGGAGCAGTTCCACTACCGGCAGCTCGCCGAACTGAAAAAAGCCCTGACTGCCTCGGGCCGCTTCATTCCGCTTTCCAGGCCGCCTTCTTCGCAGGCGGCGCCGAAGATTTTCGAGAAAAAGACCGCGGAGTGGAACAAGCGCGTCCGCCCGCCCGCCCAGGAGGAAATCTCCCCCCTGTTGCAGGCAATGGACGTCGAAAAACAGTTCCGCGACTTCTACGCGGCAATCTCCAGCCAAATCGAAAAAACCGGCGGCGACCCGGCGGGCGTCTCGTTCTTTTCGGGCCTTGCGGACTGGGAACAGGCGCACTTGGACTACCTAAACCAGCTGTTCGAGGAAATCACGAACCCCGACCAATACGTGCTGGGCTGACTCATTCACAGCGGGAATTGTTGTGGATATAGTCCAGCAAGTCGCGGAATCCCCTAGGGTTTTTCCGCACAAGTTCGTTGAATGCCCCTACCACTGCGGGGTCGAAGTGCCTTCCGGACTCTTCGTTGATTTTTGCCAGCGTTTCTTCGACTGAAAACTTTTTCTCCCGGTACGGTCTTTCGCTTGTCAATGCGTCGAAAAAGTCTGCGACTGCAATGACGCTCGCACCCTGCCTAAGCGTATGCTTGTCGGCGCGAGGATAGTGGTTTTCCCTGCCGTCCCACCTGCTGTGGTGGTGCCTGGCCATTGCAGTTACTGCCCGGACCTTTTCAGCCGCTTCTTCCGAAAGCCCGGCGGCTCCATCTATCAGCATGGTTTCGCTGAACTCGGCATGTTGCTCCACATGCGCCCGCTCTTCGGGCGTAAGTCCGCCCGGTTTGTGCAGGATTTCCTGGTCGAGCAGGTTCTTGCCTATGTCGTGCAAAGCAGCGGCCAGCCTGACGTCCTGGACCTGTTCTTTCGACAGGCCGAGCTTTCGCGCAAGCCTGGTAGCTAGGGCCTGGACCCGGCACGAGTGCCCGCCGGTGTAAGAGTCCCACCAGTGCTCGGTAGGCGCGCTGCGGAAACTGCCCGTTTCAGTTCCGAACTGGTTCAAGAACGGCGAATAGCGCTTGAGAATCTCCGCGTGGGCTCCGCGAAACTGCAGGTTGAAGACTTCGCGGCACGGACCCGAAAGCCCCGTAACTTTTGGCATTTCGACAAATCCGCGCGCGTTTTCAGCGCTACCAGTCCCTGCCTTCGGTCTGGGTTCGCTTCGCCTGGCCATAGACATGAAACGTGGTTTTCAAACTATTTAACCGTTTGGCAAAAATAGCAGAACCGGGCCGGCCGAAGTGCAGTTGGCTTGGAGAAAAAAGATGCTCCTGACGGGATGTCCGCATGGGAACCCACGGTTCCCTCAAACCGTCAAGCCTCGCGTCAAAGCAACGCGAAACCGAGAGGCTTGCGCGGTTTGCTCGCCCGGACTGGGCGTCCCTCCCTAGTTAGTAGAAAGAAAAAGAAGATGCTCCTGACGGGATTTGGACCCGTGTTGCTGGATTGAAAGTCCAGCGTCCTTGACCGAGCTAGACGACAGGAGCTTTGCCGTGGGGGGGAGTTTCCCCCGGCGCAAAGTTCGCCGACCCCCTCTCGATGGAATGAGTTTACAGAGAAGACGCAGCGGAACATTCTAGCGGATTTCAAGCTTAAAATTGCTTTGTTTCACGCGGTTTTCCGCTTGACCGGCAGGCGTTCGAGTTCCTTGTAGACGCGGGCGAATATTTTCTCCCGCGGCCCGTCGGCGTATATTACGACGCAGTTGTCGTCCGCGTGCTTTTTCGCCAGGTGCAGGTAGTTCTGGCGAGCGGCCTTCATGAACTCGAGCTTTTCGAACTTTTCGTTCTTCTTGCCCCGCTTTTCCATCCTCCTAAGCGCGATTTCGGCCGGCACGTCCAGCACTACGGTGAGGTCCGGCACGGGCATTCCGCGGTGCATTTTCTCGATTTTTTCAAGCGGAATCCCCTGCACCTGCTGGAACGCCATGGTGGAGAACATGTAGCGGTCGCACACCACGATTTCGCCCCGCTTCAGGGCGGGGAGGATTTCGCGCTTGAGGTGGTCCCTGCGGTCCTCGACGTAGAGCTCGAG
>CAYVQS010000017.1:0-13669 GCA_964453195.1 Microcaldota archaeon
AACGGTCGCTGAAATCGCCGCTTCGCTTGAATCCCTGGTCCTGTCCGCCAAGCACCCGGCGCTTCGGGGCGCGAAAATTGTGCAGCACCCGGAACCGGCGGCATATTACGGAACCGAAAACATGGAAACTGCCGCCCGACGGGAAACCCTCGGCCAACCCACAATCGAGCGAATGGAACCCGGGCGCTATAAGATGCGGGCGGAACGGCGCTGACTGCCAAACGGCGCATTTTTTAATTTAGGCCGCCATAGGAATAGCAGGACTGATTATCCGTTTCCATCTAACAAAGAGTGATTTGCATGACTAAGAAAATCGAGCTCACCAAGTACGAAAAGGCCCGCCTCATCGGCGCGCGCGCACTCCAGCTTGCCATGGGCGCGCCCCTTCTGGTAAAGGCACCCGGCGGCCTCGTCGACGCCGTGTTCCTCGCCAAGCTCGAGTTCGAGAAAAACGCCATTCCCCTCCAGGTAATGCGCGGCTGATTTTTCAGTTTTCCAAACCCCCCTTTCCGCCCGGTTTTTGCCGGGCAGCCCTGTTTTTCGTTCCCCTGTGGCTTTTCCTTCGCCCCACGCCGGGAGGAATTGCGCCGGATTTAAAAACTCCTCCGGAATATCCTAGTCTATATGGTAATCGAGCTCTTCGCGCTCATCGTCTTGTTCTTCCTCACCGTGCGCGTGGTCTACGAGTACGAGCAGGCCGTCGTCTTCCAGCTCGGCAGGTATTCGCGCACGCTCTACCCCGGCCTCAACTTCATCATCCCCCTCGCCGAGCGCACGGAAAAGGTGGACATGCGCATACGCGTGTTCACGGTGCCTTCCCAGGACGCCATCACGCGCGACAACATCTCGTTGCGCGTCGACGCCGTGCTCTACTTCAAGGTCGTCGACGCCCGCAAGGCGGTCATCGAAATCCGCGACTTCGAATACGCCACGGCCCAGCTGGCGCAGACCACGATGCGCAACGCCGTGGGCGAAGTAATGCTGGACCAGCTGCTTTCCGAGCGCGACAAGATTTCCGAGAAAATCCGCCTGGTGGTGGACAAGGCCACCGACCCGTGGGGCATCAAGGTCGAGATGGTCGAGCTGCGCCACATCGAGCTGCCCGTCGACATGAAGCGCGTAATCGCCAAGGCCGCCGAGGCCGAGAGGCTCAAGCGCGCCACGGTAATCCGGTCCCAGGGAGAGGCCGACGCCGCCGAGGTCGTGACCAGGGCAGCGGACCTGCTCAGCAGGCAGGAAGGCGCAATCAACCTGCGGACGCTGCAGAGCCTCAACGACATAGCGTCCGACCCGTCGAACACGGTGTCGTTCTTCGTTCCCCTCGACGTGCTCAGGAACTACAAGGGAAATTCCAAGAAGTGAACTGAATGGCTTTCGACGAATGGCTGGTTTTGGGAATCGTTTCCGGAATGCTGGTAGTGCCGGCGATAGTCCTATTGCTCGTGCTTTCGGTCAAGATAATCAACCAGTACGAGCGCGGGGTCAAGTTCACGCTCGGACGGTTCTCGGGGATAATGGAGCCGGGAATCACGTTCATCATCCCGTTCGTCGAGACCTTCCAGCGCGTCGACGTGCGCACCAACACCATCGACGTTCCGCGCCAGGACACGCTCACCAAGGACAACGTATCGGTCGAGATAAACGCGGTAATCTACTACAAGGTAAGCGACCCGCAGCGCGCCGTAATCAACATCCAGAACTACGACTACGCTACCGCCCAGATTGCCCAGACCACGATGCGCGACGTCGTCGGCGAGACCACGCTCGACGATTTGCTGGCGAAGAGGGAGGAAATCGCCAAGCGCATCCAGGCCCTGGTAGCCAAGAACACGGGCGAGTGGGGAATCCAGGTCCACATACTCGAAATCAAGGACATCCAGCTGCCGGCGGACCTCATCCGCGTAATCGGCAAGGAAGCCGAGGCCGAGCGCGAAAAGCGCGCCATAATCATCCGCGCCTCGGGCGAGCTCGAGGCCGCCAAGAACCTGGCAAGCGCTGCCAAGACGCTCTCGTCGATTCCGGGAGGCCTGCACATACGCATGCTGCAGACCATCAACAACCTCGGAAACGAAAAGAGCAACACGTCAATCTACACCACGCCCACCGAAATCCTCGACGCAATCGTCGCCTACTTCAAGAAATAGGTTCGGCGGGGGCAACAAGGAGAAGACTACTTTGCCGGCCGCAAGGCCGCTTTGAAGGCGGTCACATTTTTTCCAGGCTCATGAACTGCCTGTGCCCAAAACCAAGGGCGCCTGCCAGGACCGAGTACGGGAACTGCTGGACCAGGGAATTGTACTTCAACACCGAGCGGTTGTAGAACGCGCGGGAGTGGGCGATGCGGTTTTCCGTGTCGGTCAGCGTGGCCATTGCCCTTGCAAACGCCTCGTTTGAGCGCAATTTTGGATATTTTTCCGCAACCGCAAGAATTGCAATGTCGGCGCGCTTGGGCTGTTCAAGAAACGTTTTTTGGGAAGAAGAAAACACCATTTGCTGCCGCAGCCCTGCGACGGCCAGGTGAAGCTCTTTCTCGTGCTTTGCAACGGCCTTGGCGGCCTCGGCTATGCGGGGAAGCAGGTCGGCGCGGCGCCCAAGCTGGATGTCGATTTCGCTCTGCGCGTTTTTGCAGCGCTGGTCCAGTTCTATTATGCGGTTTGCAATCTTGACCGCGAGGTCGGCGAAAACTGCCAGGTTGGCAAGGCCGATTGCCCACCACGGAAAAGACAGGCCCCAGCCCAAGAAAGTCGCGCCGGCCGAAAGCAGGAGGCTCGAGCCGTGCAAAAAGCCCTCGCCGCCGGCGAATTCCTTGAGATAATCCTCCTTGGACTTTTGGGAAACTATGAGAGGGACGTCCTTGCCCTCGCGGATTCCGATTTTGCCATCCGCCGTCCGGAACGTCTTGCCGTAGACGAAGGCCGAAAGCCCGGGGACCAGGACGTATTCCGTGCGCCTTATTTCGCGCTGGATCACGAAGATCCCCAAGAACGGAATGGTCTCGCTTCCCTCCTCCATCAGCAGGGCCTTCTTGCAGTCCACTTCGCTGTTTGGGTAGTCGGGCTGGGAAAAGTCCTTTGCTACGCCGACGTGGGAAAAGTCGGAGTCGACGTTCTCGAGGTGGACTTCGACCGAGCCGCGGCCGTCCTCGAGCAGGAACGGGACGTTGCCGGAAACGTTTTCAATCACGTCCCAGTGGGAGCTGTTCTTTGTGCGGACGAGCTTTTCCTTGATGGAGTGGAAATACACGCACGACGTGTTCGTGTACGGGGACAAAAGGAGCCTGCCGGCGCCGGCGATTTTCCCGCTTACCGCGGCCGTGATGCCGTCGGTGAGCTCGCCGGTCGCGAAAATGGGCTGGCGCTCGATGCGGAAGATTATCGGGTCGGTTTCGCGGAATTTCCAGAGGAAAAACACGGTGCCGGCTACGAGGACGAGGCCGACAATGGAAAAGGCGGCGTCCATCCCGGCCCTTTTGCCGTCGAACAACCCCGCATTGTTGCCAAAAAACAACGCGGCCATTAGTGCGGTTCCGACGAGGCCGGTCGCAACGGCCCAGAAGCTTATGCGTTCCATTGGAAAAAAGAAGCGCTCGCGCTTTTTATTGCATTTTGTTGAAGGCGTAGGCGGCGGCCATTACCGAAATCAGGCAGGCTACGGACAGGACCGCGAGGTCGGTAAAGAGGGGAAACGACGAGTGGCCGACGAGGACGGCGCGCAGGCCGTCGACGCCGTAGGTCAGGGGGTCGGCGAGCGTGAAGGGCTTAAGCCACGAGGGAAGGTTGTCGACGGAAAAGAAAGTCCCCGACAGGAGGAACGCGGGCATGATGAAGAAGTTCATTATGAGCTGGAAGCCGTGCACGTCGTCCATCCTCGTGGCGATTATCAGGCCGCCGGACAGGAAAATTGCCGAGACGAGGAAAAGGATCAGGGTGGTGAACAAAAGCGAGATGGGAGTGATGGAAAGCGGCGTGCCCGTGATTGCGATTACGGCCATCAAAAGCAGGCCCTGGAGCACCGCCGTGGTGGCGCCGCCGATGACCTTGCCTGCCACTATGGAGGTGCGCGAAACGGGCGCGACGAGGATTTCCTTCAAAAAGCCGAACTGCTTGGCGACTATGGCCGAGACGCCGCCGAAGGCGCTGGCGAACATCACGGTCATCGCCATCACTCCGGGCGCGACGAACGCCAGGTAGTTGCCGGCGCCGCCGGGAAGTGCCACGGACTTGCTGAGGCCGCCGCCCATTATGAAGAAGAAGAACAGCGGCGTAGCGAGCGAACTTGCAATCCGGCTTTTGGAGCGCCAGTACTTGAGGACTTCGCGCTTTACAAGCACGTAAACCGCTCCAAGGTCAAGGAACATTAAAATCATCTCATTTTGCTTCTGATGCGGTTGCGCATGAACGCGAGCGGTTCCGCCTCCTGCTCGCGGATGGTCTTGCCCGTCAGCTTGATGAAAACGTCCTCGAGCGTCGGCTCGTGGATGGAGACCGAGGAAATTACGGCCCTGCACTTTTCGGCCTGCTTGAAGAGGAGTGGGACTGTTTTTTCGCCGTCGGACGCGGTGACGACGAACCTGCCGCCCCCCTTGCGGATTACCTTCGAAACGCCGGGAACTTTCTTGAATAGCTTCTCGCAGTTGCCCGACGCCTGGATGTGGATGACGTCGCCGCCCATCGAGCGCTTGAGCTCTTCCGGCGTGCCTTCGGCGATTATCTTGCCGTGGTCGATTACTGCGATGCGGCCGCACAGCGCGTCCGCCTCCTCCATGTAGTGCGTGGTCAGGATGACCGTGACACTCTCCTCCGCGTTCATCTTGCGGATGTAGTCCCAGATTCCGCGCCGCGTCTGGGGGTCGAGGCCGAGCGTGGGCTCGTCGAGGAACAGGATTTTCGGGTGGTGGAGCAGGCCGCGGCCGATTTCAAGCCGGCGCTTCATACCCCCAGAGTAGTTCTTGACGAGCTCGTCGCGCTTGTCCCACAAGCCCACGAGGTCGAAGACTTCCCTCATCCTCCTGGAAAGCTCGGGCTCAAAAACGCCGTAGAGCAGTCCGTGAAGCTCGAGGTTCTCGTACCCGGTGAGTTCGTCGTCGATGGACGGGTCCTGGAACACCACGCCGATGGACCGGCGGACGTCGTCCTTCTGGCTCAAGACGTCGAAGCCGTTGACCGACGCCTTGCCCGACGAGGGAGCGAGGAGAGTGGACAGCATCGAGATGGTCGTGGTCTTGCCCGCGCCGTTTGGGCCCAAAAATCCGAACAGCTCGCCGGACTGCACTTTCAGGCCGATGGAGTCGACCGCCTTGAGCCTGCCGTAGCTCTTGCAGAGCTTTTCGGTCCTGATTGCGTGGTGGTTCATCGCAAAAACAACTAGGGGAATAAAATTAAATCGGCGAGTCTGGCTTAAAGAAAGTCATGTTTCCGATTTCTTGACTATGTGGAAGCTTATTTCGCGCTGGCCGCGGAGCTCCTGGCCCTTCAGCACTTCGGCCCGTTCCGGGCCTGTGAACGTTGACTCGAACGGATACCTGCCGTCCGGCAAATGCGCGTAGACGTGGCCGTTTAGTGCGGTGACTTTCAGCGCTTCGCGGACCGCGCCGGGAACGTCCTTGGAATAGAACATGCCGCCGTGGGTCGACACCACGAGGTGGAACGGCGCGCTCCCGCGGAAGACGGCAGATAGGTTGTTGGCGTGGCCGACGCGGTAAGTGACTCTTGGAAAGTAAACCCAGTCTGGCAAGCGGACGACGTCGAGACCGACGACTTCTATGCGGTCTTTGAAATGGTTTTTTAGCTCGTGAAGAAAACTGCTTTTGCCGCAGCCGACGTCGAGCACGCGCAGCGGCTTTTCCTCGGAACAGCCGAATTCGCGCATCAGCTGTTCGGAGACTTCGAGGAAGTTGACGCCGTGCGAATGACACACCCTGCTAAGGTCGCGGTCGGTCGGCACCCTGCGCTCTTTCACGGGATAGCCCTGCGGGACCATGCCGTGCGGGAACGACTTGCGCGCGTCGGCAACGCCCTGCAGCACCCTTAATTCACGGGGATTGCGCTTGGCCATTATGGGCTTTCAGAAGACACGGAAATAAAACTCATTCGTATCGTATTGCGTCGACCGGGCGGAGCGAGGCCGCCATCCTGGCGGGAAAGACCCCGGAGACCGAGCCGACGACGAACGAGAACAAAAGCGCGCCGCCAAGCAGGTCGAGGCCCAGGTAGGCGCGCAGAAGCTGGTTCCCAAGGTATGCCTCGGCGATGAACTGGCCAAGCAGGCTCATTGCTACGCCCAGCGTCATGCCGATGAGGCCGCCGATCATACCAAGCAGGCCGGACTCGATGAGGAAAATCGCCATTATGTCCGAATTGCGGGCGCCGATTGCCTTCATTATGCCGATTTCCTTCGTGCGCTCGGCCACCGCAGTGTACATGGTGTTCATTATGCCGATTCCGCCGACCACGAGGGAAATGGCGGCGATTCCGATGACGATTACCTGGACTACGTTGAATATGGCGTTGAACGACTGGACTATGCTTTCCGAAGTCTGGACCGTGAAGTCCTCTTCGCCTTCCTTGGACCCGCGCGAGCGGCGCACCGCCTTCTTTATCTGCTCCACCAGGTCCGCGGGCTTGATGCCGGGATTGAGCTTGGCGACTATGCGGCCGTATTCTTCGGTGTTGAACTGCTGCTTCGCGGTATCGATCGGGACGACTACGGCACCGTCGGTGGCGGGGTTGCCGGATTTTTTCAGCAGGCCGACCACGCGGATTTGCGTGCCGTTCACCGACAGCGTGTCGCCCGCCTTTATTTTCTTGGAGAACACGCTGCCGCCGGAGAACGATTGCCCGACAACTGCGGAATACTTGTCGGACGAGGACAGCGGCCTGCCCGACTCGATTTCGATGCCGAGCATTTCCTCCATCGGCTTGCGGGACGCGTCGGTCGGAATGCCGATGAAGGACGCGTACCTTGTTTCGCGGCCGAACGATAATGCGGTGGTCCGGATGATGGCGGCGCCGGCCACGTCCACGCCCTTGGCGCGCCGCACCGCCTCAAGGTCGTTCCCGGAAAGCATCTTGGGGGCGAAGGCCGTGCCGAAGCCGAGTGTGGAGCCGGGAACCACCATGATCTTGTCCGAGCCGATTTTCTTGAACTCCTCGTCCACCGCGCGCTGCATTCCCTGGCCCAGGGAAATCAGGCTCACCACCGCGGCGATGCCGATGAAGATGCCGATCATGGTCAGGAACGTGCGCGTCTTGCGGTGGGTGAACGAGTCAAAGGCAAGCTCGAAGTAGTCAAGAATCTTCCTCGGCGAAAGAGCCATGCCAGCAAAACCCGTTTTGCCCGGAAGGCGGAACGCTTTCCGCCCAACTGGGGTTATTTGCCGTTCCCGTTGCCGCGCAACGCGTTGGATACTATGGGCCAGACGAATTTGTACAGGAGGAACAGCAGCAAAAGGCCGAGGATTATCTCGAACGCGCCGATTCCCCCCCTGCCCTGGTACTGCAAAGTCACGAGCTCGTCGGGAGTGAAGATTTCAATCGACGGCCGGTACTCGCGCGAATACCTGCGGTTAGACGGGTCCTTGAAGGAAAGCTGCAGCGGGAACACCAGGGGCGAGGACGCGTTCTGCTCGACGAAAATCTCGTACTCCACGGTCTCGTAGTTGTCGGAGCTAATGGTGCCTACGTACTGGTAGGCCGGGGAAAGCACGCGGTACTGTCCCGGCGACGAGCCCAGGCGCGCGCTTAACAGCTTGACTTCGCCAAGGCCGCCGTTGACCACCTTGAACACCACGGTGCCGCGGGTTGCCGACGACCGGAGCTCGCTTTCGGCCGACACCTCGATTTCCGGGTCGGTGGCAACTGTGAGGCCCACGGTCTCGTTGCGCGAATAGCTTTTGCCCAAGCGGTCGTAGTACGAAAGCTCGAGGGTGGCCTTGTAGAGGCCCGGGGCAGCGTCCGGGCTAGAACGCAGGGAATACTCCAGCTCGGCGCTTCCGCCTGCGGGAATCACCGCTATTTTCCTGGTCGAAGTGCCGTTGGCCGGCGCGAACGGCAGCGCCGAAGGCGAGACGTCGAGCCTGACGCGCACGTCCTTGAGCTCGACCTTGGCCTCGCTTTTAAGCGCGATTTTGATCGTGCCCTCGGAGCCCGGCGAAAACGACTCGGGGGCGGTTGAAACTGAAGACACCGCGAGGACCGCGTCCTGGGGCTGGACGTAGACCTGGAGGTCGGCGGAAAACACTATTGCGGGGGTTTTGGAGTCGTAGCACTGGAACTTGACCGGGTTGTTGCCCTCGACCGCGTCGTCGGCCACGCGGATCTTGTACTTGAGCAGCACTTCGGAGTCGGGAGCGAACGAGTCCAGCGTGCGGCCGGGCTGGTCCGTGGAATCCAGCGAGAACGGGTAAGACTCGACGAAGGAACAGACTGCGTTGATTGCGGCCTTGTCCTGGTTGCGCACCGCTATGTAAAAGTCGAAGTACTTGCCCGGCTCGGCCGGGTACGGGGAGTAATAGGTCTGGTTCTTTATGCGGATGGAGCCCATCGTCTGGACCGAACCGTTGAGCGCCGGGCCGCTTACCGCGGCAACCAAGCCGGCATAGGCCGAGACAAGCACGAGACAAAGCAGGAACACTCTCTTCAAAGACATTTTACGTTCACCTTTTTTGCTTAGAACAAAACTTCCATACAACCCTTAAGCCTTTGCGTAGTTAGGGAAAAACGGCTAATCCCTGTGGCGGACCCCCTTGCGCTCGCCCACCACGCGGCCGTCGCTTATCATTATTATGCGCTCGGCGAACTCGGCCACGTGGCTGTCGTGAGTCACCATGACGATTGTTTTCTTCTCCTTGATGTGCAGGTCCTCCAAAAGCGCGAGTATTTCGCGGCCGCTTGCGGAGTCGAGGTTCCCCGTGGGCTCGTCGGCCAGCACGACCTCGGGCTGGACCACCAGGGCGCGGGCGATTGCCACGCGCTGCTGCTCCCCGCCGCTCATTTCCGTAGGCTTGTGGTTCAGGCGGTGGCCGAGGCCGACCTTCTCGAGGAACATCTTCGCGCGCGCTGCCCGCGCCTGAACCGGCGTGCCCTGGAACATCGTGGGAAGGACGACGTTCTCGAGCGCGGAAAGCGAGGTGATCAGGTTGAATTTCTGGAACACGAAGCCGATTTTCCTGCCCCGCACCTCGGCAAGGTCGGACTCTGAAAGCGTGGCGATGTCCTGGTCCTCGAGAAACACCTGGCCCGACGTCGGCACGTCGAGGGCGCCCACCAGGTTCATCAGCGTGGACTTGCCCGAGCCCGAAGGCCCCATTATCGCCACGAACTCGCCGGGATAGACCGAAAGGTCGACGCCGCGCAGCGCAGGAACTTCGACCTTGCCCATCTTGTAGATTTTCGCCGCCGCCTTGAGCTGGATTACCGGACGCTGCGCGCGGCCTGGGGCTTGCGCCCTCTCCCGCGCCGGCTCGGCGGCCTTGGCTCGCTGCGCAGGCCCAAAGGCATGCGCGGGCCTTGCGCGGGCAGAAACGGTTTCTTGGCGGGGCATTGTCAGTTCACCAAATGCTTTTCGAAGCCGTCGACGTAGTCCAAAAGATCGTCCATCACCTTCTGCCGCTTCGCCGCCGGCAGCGCGAGGACCTTCATGCGGAACTCCATCCATTTTTTCATGTGGCTCGCGACGTGCGCCGACTTTTCGTCGTCGAACTCGTGCACCACGCGGGAGAAAATCGGGCTCAGCGTCTGCATCGTCTCCTCGACCTCAAGCAGCACTTCCCGCCTCTTCGCCTCCAGCTCCGCCTGGCCCGCGGCAGTCGTCACGTACTGCTTTTCCTTCCGGTTCTTCGCCTTCGCCGCCCTTATCAGGCCCTTTTTCTCGAGCCTTGCAAGCGCCGGGTAAATCGTGCCGGGGCTCGGCCGCCACCTGCCGTTGGTGAGCGAGTCGATGGTCTGGCAAATCGCCATCCCCGTCACCGGCGCGCGCGACGCCTCGTAGAGCACGAAGGCCTCGAGAAAGCCCTTGACGAAAACCCGCACCCCCGGCCGCATGGTCATGCAAAGAATGTATCGGAGACGACATATAAGTGTATCGGAAGCGATAGATTCGGGCGGAACGGAAACCGCTTAATAGCCGCTGCCGGAAATACTAGGGATTGCGATGCTCCTGCAGAAAATGAGCAGCCTGGACTACAGTTTCGTGGCCGCCGAGCTGAAGCGGCTTGCCGGTTCGCGGCTTGCCAAGGTCTACGAGCTGGAGCCGGGAAAGTTTCGGTTCAAGTTCTCGAAGGAAGGCAGCCAGTACCACCTTTTGGCCGAGCTTGGAGTGCGCATGCACCTGACGAAATTCGTGGAAGAAGCGCCCGAGCGGCCTACGGACTTCGCCATGGCGCTGCGAAAATACCTTGACAACGCCGCGGTGGCAGGCGTGAGGCAGTTGAACTCGGACCGGCTCGTGGAAATCGCGCTTGAAAAGAAGGAACGGTATTTGCTCGTGTTCGAAATGTTCGGGACGCGCGGCAACCTGCTTTTGTGCGAAGCGGACGGGAAAATCATCCAGCCCTACACCACGGAGGAAAAGGGCGGCCGGACGCTGAAGCGGGGCCTGCAATACCATGCGCCAAGGCCCGGCGCGGGACTGGGCGTTCCGCCGGTCTACCAGGAAGAAGTGCTTTCGCGCGCGGGGCTGCGGGGAAAACCGCCTGGGGAACTTGGCGAAACCGAGAAGAAAACGGCCGAAGCCGAACTCGAAAAAATCAGGTCCTGCGCACCGGAGCCGACGGTCTATTACGAAGGCGGAAAGCCCGTGGCCTTTTCGTCCATCGGCCTGGAAAAGCACGCGGGAACCGACGCCAAAAGTTTCGAGACTTTGTCCGAGGCGCTGGACGAGTACTACGCCGGCGTCCAGCCGGAAGCCGCGCAGAAGCCGAAGGAAACGGCAGCTGAAAAGGCGCTGAAAAAACTGGAATTCCTCGCAGAACAGCAGCGGAAGACCGCAGAGGAAAACGAGGCCAAGGCCGACGAGCTGAAGCAAATCGGCGACGCAATCTGGGCAAACCTGGAAAAGGCGGACGAACTCATTTTGAAGGCCAAAAAAGACGGAAAAAAGACCATAGAAGCAGAAATCTAGACACACTTGCGTGCGTTCAAATCCCAACAACAGGAAGAACCGACCAGCTGTTTGCAAGTACCAAAAGAGAATGCTTTAACGCAACGGTTGTTTACGCAAATAGGAATAGGTGGCTGCCCTCCCGTATTGTTGTAGTAGCACATAGCCAATGAAGGCATACTAAAATATCGGCTATTGGCTGCCACGCGCCCGCACTCGCCAGCAAAAACACAGTCCGAATCTATGGAGCACGAGTACCCCAAATTGTCGTTGTAAAAACCAATTGCCGCATAAACAGCAACGAGAACAACGACAACCAAAACCAAAAATCCGGCAATTACGGTTGGTTTTTTCAAAGCGGCAGGCAAAGCCATAAGACGAAACTAGCTTTCGCCGGAATAAAAAGCCTTAGGGCTAAGGGGCAAGAAAACCGCCGAAGCCGGGTTTTGAGCCTGCCGGCAGTAAACGTTATAAGCGGGTTTGGGCAGTCTTGTCTGTAAGGTGAACTGAATGCAGGCGCACGCACATGCGGTTGCCGGCCGCGTACTCAAACTGGCGAGTCCGACGTTTCTCGAGCCGAGAACCGAAATCAAAGGGAACACGGCGACCATACTCCTCTCACCCCACGGCCACCACCAGCCGTCGCTGCCCAAGGAGTTTAACGCCGAAGCTGAACGCGCGGTTGGCGAGTACTGCAGAAGGCACGGTCTGAAGGGAACTTTTGAACACGCCACCACCGAGCAACAGTACAGCCTGTTCGGGCACTGCCAATACAGGATTACGCTTGCCCCGGGAACGCGGCTAAGGGACAGGGCCCGGCAGTTCCTCGACCGGCTCAGGGCATAGCCCAAAAAAACTGTTTTAGGCGCCAAGGCTGGGAAAGGCAAAAATCCTGGCGGTTCGCCAGCCGGGAAATTAAAAGAGAATCAGCCCGCGAGTGCGCGGCGGTCGACTACCATGACGTCCTTGACATCGAGGACTGCGGAGTACGGCACGGAGATGAGCGCTCCGCCGTCCTGCTTCGCCCGGGTGGCAAGCGACGAGTCGGGGTTGGGCTCGACGAGGACGGTTTCAAGCTTGCCGGTAAGCTCGTTGACGTAGAGGTCGACGACGCGGCCGACTTCCTCTCCGTCGGTCGTGATTATGCGCTTTCCGGCTAGCTGCTTGGCAATTGCAAATTTTACCATGGGTCTGTCACCTTTAGAAACTACAAACAGGAAGTTTATAAATACGTTTCCCGCCGCAGGTTTAAAAAACGTCAGATGTGGCGGTGCGACGATATGAAGGGCAGGTCGAGCTCGCCGCGGGAAATCATCAGGATCAGGCCGGAGGCCAGCATGAACAGGCCGTTGTCCCAGTCCTTGAACAGGGCAATGAAGAGGATGCCGCCGAAAATCAGCAGCTCGTCGAGCATCTCGTAGACTTCGCTGAGCATAGGAACAATTTCTAGCCGCGGCGGATTTAAATTGGTTTTGGGGCGCTAAATGCGCCGGCGGCAGCGCAAGTATTTAAAGCGGCCCCACTAATGGATAGAGGTGGTGCTCCCATGAAGATTCGCGACGAAGTCCAGAAGGTAATTGACGCCCTCAAGAAGGCGGGATTCACTCCCGTCGACGCGGTTTTCGAAGGCGCGCTCGGCGTCAAGGAAGACACCACGCTGGCGTTCATGGACAAGCTCGACTCCGGCCAACTGGTTTCCGGAGTCATACGGGTAATATACACCACGGCCGACGACGACGTCCGGTTCGTGGAAATCCCGGTCGGCCAGGCGCCGGCCCAGCAGCCCGAACAGAAATAGCCCCCTGGTTTTCCGTTTTCACAGGCGCTTAGCCTGGCGCTTCATTATCCGGAAAGCTGCTTTTCCAGCTCGGCGAAGAACTGCTTCTCGTACTCCCAGTACTCCTGCACCGCCTTCTTTCCGGCCTCGGTATAAAGCTGGTCCATTCGCTTCTTTCCTGCGACGTAAATCCGGTCCTTGAGCGAGCGCGTCGAGTCGGCCTCGGACTTTTTGAAGCACAACCCGAAGCGCACTATTCCAAGCGGGCCTATGAACTCGAAGGAGTCGGCGTCGAACAGGACCTTCGCCTCGATTGTCTGGGGCCGGGCCTTGGCGAATTCGTTGTGGGTCTCGATGCAGTGGCACACGCGGTTGATGAACTCGGTCGGCACGTCCATGTTGATGAGCACGCGGCGCGCCTGGTCCGCGCCCTCCTGGGCGTGTTCGGAAATGCCGCTGGAAACGCAGATGTCGTGCAGGATTGCGGCGGTCTCGAGGACCTCCTTCTGCTCGATGGAGAGCCTCTCGTAAAGCGCGAAGGAAAGCGCGCGCTTGCGGACGCGCTGGGTGTGCTCCCAGGCCTCCTCGTCAAGTACGTCGTGCACCAGTATTTCGAGGCGCTTGAGCTGCGCCGTAGCGAGAACCATGTTCTAACCCCTTTCCTGAAAAAATGAAAGCCCCGGAAGTAATTAATTGTTTGCAAAACCACTGTCCTCGGGAAAAGAAATGGCTTTGCTTACCCCAATCCAAATTGCGCGGCTGAAAAGGGCGGGCTACCGGGTAGTCGGGCCGGGC
>CAYVQS010000018.1:0-1611 GCA_964453195.1 Microcaldota archaeon
GCAATTATGCGCTCCACGCTTGCCGCCTGCTTTTCCTCTTCCAGGGCGATGAGGTTGACGTAATACGGCGCGTGCGCGCTCAGCAGGATTCCCAGCCGTTTGGCCGCCTCGCCGCATTCGGCGGACTTTTCCGGCGCCATTCTCGCGCTTTGCACGAACTCGAACTCGAAGCAGCCCAGGCCAAGCCTGGCAATTTCCCCGATTCCGGCCAGCGACCCTTCTCCCTTGGCGGAAATCGGCGTCCCCGCGGTCCCGAACACAATGCCGTCCACGCAAAGGGGAAGGGCGGGGTTTCTAAAAAAGATAGTGTTTAATATTCTTTCAAGCCGTAATCCCTTTTCCTGTTTTCAGGGTGAAAAAATGGCTTCTTTGAAGTTCTTCGGGCACTCGTCGTTCCTGCTTTCCATGGCGGGCCGCGCAATCGTCGTCGACCCGTGGTTCAACCCCAAGCCCCCGGAGCACGCGAGGTACGTTCCCGCGTCCGTTCGGGCCGAGGACATCAAGAAGGCAGACTTGGTGTTCGTCACGCACGAGCACTACGACCACTGCGACCCCTACGACGTCTCGACGCTGGCCACGCGGTGCTTTTCCCACGTCATAGCGCCCCAGGACGCGCTTGCAAAGTTCAACATTTCCCAGCGCCAGAAAATCGCCGCCGTCAAGGGCGACAAGTTCAACTACCTGGGAATCGACGTCGACGTGGTGGACGCCGCGCACCCCCAAAGCACGTATCCCGTGGGCTACGTCATCGGCGGCGAGGGCAAGCGCGTGTATTTCGCCGGCGACACCTATGACTTTTACGCAATGTCCCAGATACAGTGCGACGTCGCGGTCCTCCCGATAGGCGGGACGTACACCATGGACGTAATCGGCGCCATAACCGCGCTCAAGAAGCTGCGGCCCCGTTACGTGGTTCCGTGCCACTACGGCACTTTCCCGAAAATCCAGGCCGACCCCGACGACTTCGCCCGCCGCGTAAGGAAAGAAACCAAGGCCGAGCCCGTGGTGCTGTCGCCGGGCCAGTCGTTCGAGTTCTGACAGGTTCAACTGCGTTTTCAACCAAGAGGTGTTTTTGAAATGGCAATCGTTAGCGGAAAAATCCTCGACGTGCGCGCGACCAAGAAGTCCGACGACCCCGTCAAGAACTTTTCAGTCAACGTCAATTTGGACGACTTCAAGGCCGAGGGCGACAAGGCCTCGGTGCGCTACACGTATTCCATCAACTACGAGCCCGGCGTGGCCTCGATGCAGGTCTTCGGCGAACTTTCGCTCCAGCTCCCCAGGGACAAGATGAAGGAGTGCAAGGACCGGTGGGAAAAGGACCGCACCCTGCCGGTCGAGCTGGCAGAGGACGTAATCACTGCAATCACGTACACCTGCACCACGGTCGGCACGCTCCTGGCATACGCAATCGGAGTCGCCTCGCCCATCAGCACGCCCCGCGCGAAGCTCGCTCCGGGCGGCCCCGCAAAGCCGGCGCAGTAGCCTTTCCTAATTTTTCTTTTCCAGGACCACTGAGGCCTAGTTGTAACTAAAGCATAAAGACTAGCGCGCTGTTTTTGGAAAAACCGAGAATTAGAGACTAGCCCGCGCAAAAATCAACGCGGGCGG
>CAYVQS010000018.1:1621-13260 GCA_964453195.1 Microcaldota archaeon
TTGCGAGTCCGGCTGCTGCTTCTTCTTCCTTCTTGCCTTCGTCTTCCGCAGGAGCCTCTTCCTTCTTGGCTTCTGCTGCCGCGGGACCGGCTGCGACGGGGGCAACTGCCGCCTGCTTGACCGCGTCGTCGATATTCACTCCTTCGAGCGAGGCGACGAGGGCCTTGATCTTGGCGGGCTCTTCCTGCACGCCAACGGAGGACAACACCTTGGAGACGGACTCTTCAGTGATGGCCTGTCCGGCGGAGTGCAGCAGCAATGCCGCGTATACGTCTTTCATTTTACATCCCTCTACAAAAATTATTTTATACTGTTGCCGGGGCAGCAGACTCTGCAGCGGCTGGTTTCATTTGCGATTTAAGCGCGTTGGCCTCTCTTGCGGCCTTTGCGATAATCGCAGGAGCGCTAAGTGAATTCCAGATCTCGGCGTACACGCACAGGTTCAAAGCCTGCGATGCCGCGACCTTGACGTTGTCGACGTAGACCGAGTCGTCCACGTCGAGCACGGCCTTGGAGTACACGAGCCCGTTTTCCCACAGGCCCGCCATCGACAGGCCGACCTTGAAGGGCTGGATGTCGAGCTTGCCCATTATCGAGCATATTTCGGGGGAGACGGGTTGGCCGGCCTTGGAAATGGTAGCGTCTTTTGCGATGACGACCTTGGTTCCCTGGATCTTGGCCTGGATCTTGGCGTTCTTGAGCTCGGTCAGGACGGGTCCGGGCGGCAGGTTGGTCTCTCCCGCGGGCACGACGATGTCGTGGTCGGGCACCATGCCTGGCTTGGCGGAAATCTTGGACTTGTTCTGCCTGAGAATCTTGGCGAGCTTGAAGGGCGCCATGTCGGTGAAGACCACGGCGACCGAGCCGGTCAGGTGGGAGAGCATGCCCTTGGCTTCGGGCTTGGCCTCTTCGACCGCGCGCCTTATGAGCGAGGACTTGACTACGGTGATCTTGACGTGTTCGCCGACCTTCTTCTTGATGTTGTTGAACTGGCGGGTGGGGAGGTTCTGGACGCTCGCTATCCCGAACACGGGGTATTTCTTGAGGTCGGCCTTGAGCTGGGCGACGACTTGTTCCTTCTGTTTTCTTGAAAGCACCATAGGGAATCATCTTAGGCTATTTTGGCGGGCTTGCCCATGGTCGTCTTTACGTAGACGCTGGCAATCTTGGGTTCGGAGACCTTGTTGCGCACCGCATCGACAATCGTGAAAACGTTTTCCGCGAGCTGCTCCTCGGGCATGTCCTCGGTGCCGACGGCGCAGTGCACGACGGGCAAAAACTTGCCTTTGGACTTGAGCGAGACCGAGTTCTTGACCTGTTCGGCCAGCTGCTTGAGGTTGGCGTTGGGCAGGATGGGCTTGGGCATTTTTCCCTTGGTGCCCAAAAACTGTCCGAGCAGCTTTGCGACGGTGGGCATGAGCGCCGGAGTCGCGAGGAGGATGTAGTCCAGCAAAGAGGCCTGCTTGACCTTGTCGGAAGCATAAGAGGGGATGTCGGCGCCGGAGATGACGAGGTCGGCAATTGCCTTGGCCTCAAGCGCGCCCTGGCCGTCCGCGAAGACGGCGATTTTCTTTCCGCCGGTGGCGAAGGGCAGCACGACGTCGAGGTTGACGCGGTTTTCGGCCTTCTTGAAGTCGAGGTCCTTGAAGTTCACGGCGACGTCGACTGACTGCTTGAACTTGCGCTTGCCCTTTCCTTCGGCGAGCGCGGCCTTCACGGCGGAGTCGACGGTCTTCTTGTCAAACGGCATGTTTTCTCACTTTGTGTTGAAAATGAAAAATGCCCCAAAAAGCCAAGCGGCTTTTCAGGGACTCGTTTTCCCGCGGTCAAGCGGTGCACGGCCACGCGCGGCAAACGTTTGCCGGATGGTCGTCCGCAAAACTCTTTACTCGAAAAGAGTGGCTTTCGCGTTGTCTGAAAGCCTTCCCTTCTGCCGAAGCAGTGCGAACGGGAAAACAAGTACTCTTTATTCATGCCGGCACGGATTTATAATCCTATCCTTGAGGGCGGCCTAGTACCGGCGCCGGTCCTGCCGCTCTCCGGTTTCTCTCTGTTTTCCTTCGGCTTTTTGCGCGGCGATGTCGGTTGCTATGGAGCGCCCGTGGATTATTGCAAAGTCACGGCCGTGGATTGCATCAAGGATGTTGTCCACGTTCCACATGAGCCTGAACTGTCCTTCTTCGTCCGCCTTCAAAAACGCCCTGTGAAGCTGCGGATATTCCTCAGCCACGATTGCGAAGTTGTGGTGCTTCATCCTGTCCGCCGGAGGGTAAGTCGCGGCTTCCGTCGCTTCTTTTACGAGCGGAAAATTGGCTTTGCGCCGCAAAACCTCTTTTTGCCTCAGGTGTTCGACCAGGCCGCGCGTGTCGATTCCGAATTCGTGCTCCAGGCGCGCCAGCGGCTCGACGACTTCCAGGTTTGGCGCCTTTGCCTTGCCCCCGCGTACTACGGTGAATTTCCGTGGGCTTGCGTGGTATTTCAAAATCAGCGGGCCCTTGAAATAGGCCAGTTGGCTTGGAGAAAAGTCGGAAAGCCGCTCTTCGCCGCTCAGCGGCACCCAAAGCCTAGACTTCGCCATTTCGTCAGCAAGCTTCTTCGCGGCCCTGAGCCTCTCCTCGAAAGTGATTTCCGGCTTTTTTTCTGATTGCTTGGGAATGTTGGGCATCCGGGGCACGGGCCGTCCCGTAATCATTGCATAGCCCCGGTCTGCGCCGACTTTTCCGGCTAACGCCTGGACGACCAAGCCGACCAGCGTCTCCAGGTGCTCGGCGTTCTGGTGCATTTCTCCGCCCGTGCGGTGGGCGAGTATGAACGCGGTGGTGCGGGCAAGCCTTTCCGCTTCCTGCCGCGGGGAAATGGCTATTTCGGCGAGCCTCTGCGGCCGCGCCTCGAAACCGCCCTTCTTGGCGACTAGGAATCGTTCCCTGAACTCGCCTGCCAGCCTGCGGAAATCGACGCCGCGCAGCCCAAGCGCCCTAAGCGCGGGCGCGGCAGCCTGCACGTCTTGTTTGCGGATGAGCCCGAGCTCGTTGAGATAGTGCGCCCCCGCCCACTGGTCGCCGCCAATGGGCATTTTCGGAGCCGCGCGCCTTCGTAGCTCGGCCGCCTCTTCCAGCTCCTCGCCGAAAATCGAGTCTTGGCCCGGCAGCCTTTCGGGCCCGCGCTTTCTTGCCATAATGGAATTAGGTGAAAAAACGGGAATAAAAACCAGGGGATTAGGGCCTGCAAGGCACGGAAACTGGCCAAGGCTAAAGAAATTAGAAAAATAAAAAACTGAAAAAAAAAAAGAACTGCTCAGGCCTTGAGCTTGGAGTCGTACTTGCCGGCGTCGATTTCTTTTTGGACTTCGCGCGGGTCCTTGCCCTCGACTTTGGCGCCCAAAGACAGGCAGGTTCCGACGACTTCCTTGACCTGGGCCTTGAGGGACTTGGACAGCGTCGCGGATTCCTTCTGCTTCGCAATCTTTATCGCCTGGTCGATGGTCAGCGAGCCGATGCCGGGCTTGCCCTTCTTGCCAGCCTCTTCCTTGACGGGTTCCTTGAGGCCGAGCTCCTTCTTGATGAGCGCCGACGTTGGGGGCGTGCCGACTTCGATTTCGTAGGTCTTGGCCTTCGTGTCCACCGTGACTTTGACCGGCACCTGCATTCCTGCGAAGCTTTTGGTCTTCTCGTTTATCGCGGCGATGACCTGGCCGATGTTGACGCCGGTCGGCGCCAGTGACGGGCCGAGGGGCGGGCCGGCGGTTGCCTTGCCTCCTTCGACGAGGCACGGAACAGTAACAGTACCCATTTTTCAAACACCTTTTTTCAGATTGTACAGAAGCTGCTTAGCGTCATTGTCATTGCGGGATTACCTTTATCGTGCCCAGCTTGATGGTGACGGGAATGGGCACGGCGACCTCGATGAGCTCGACGGTGACGTCCTCCTTTTCCTTGTCAAGCCGCACGACCTTGGCCTTTTCGCCCTTGAAGGGGCCGGCGACGATTTCCACCAGGTCGCCCTTGTTGATTATGGTCTCGACGGGCTTGCTTTCAAGCAGGTCCGTGATTTCGGCGATGCCCATGGTCTTCTTCAGCATGCCCTTGACGTGCGGCACGTTGGTGATTGCGCGCTTGGCCTCGACGTCGTTGTCGGCCTCGGCAATCAGGTAGCCCTTGAGCTGGTTGGACACGATGAGCGACTTTATGGGGAGGCTGTTCTTCTTGATTTTCTCGTACAGCAGGTCGGCGACTATGGATTCCTGGCCCGACGTGACGCGATAAGCATACAACATTTCAAAACCACCTTTCTTGGAGAATCTTCAGCTGTTTTTCAGGAGAATCGACGCCATGGAGATCAGCAGGCCCATGGTGCCTATGATTGCCATTCCGATTGCCGTGCTCTTGGCGATCATTTCGAACTCGGGGCGCTTGGGCTTGTGGGTGACGTTGATTACGCGCTCGGACTGCTGGATGAAATCCGAAACCATCTGTGCAACGTTCATTTCACATACCCCCTATACGAATTCCAGGTCCAGCGGAGCCTCGCCCTGGCCCATTTCGTCCATTTCCCGGATTCCGGCGAGCACCGCCAGCACGCGGACTCCGCGCGACTGGATGGTCTCGTCGATGTTGGCGCCCCAGATGATGTGCGCCTCGGGGGCAATCTTGTCGGACACCGCCTTAACCGCGGCCTCGGCCTCGCCGAGAGTGAGGTCGACGCCTCCCGTGATGTTGATGAGCGCGCGGTCCGCGGTGGAAACGTCTATGTCCAAAAGGGGCGAAGTCATTGCCTTGGAAGCTGCCTGCGAGACGCGGTCGGCAATCTCGTTGCCCTCGATTTCCCCGACTCCGATTACCGCGGTGCCGGCTTCGGTGAGCACGGTGCGCAGGTCTGCAAAGTCCAGGTTGACCAGGCCGGGCTTGGTGATGAGTTCCGTGATTCCCTTGACCGCGTTTGCAAGCACCATGTCGGCGGCCTTGAACGCGGCGTTGAGGGGAAGGTCGGGAACGTAATACAGGAGCTTGTCGTTGGGAATGACTATCACCGTGTCGGCGTGCTCCTTGAGCTTTTCTACGCCGGTGATGGCGTTCTGCTTCCTCTTCGTGCCCTCGGACGAGAACGGCATCGTGACCACTCCTATGGTCAGCGCACCGGCCTCCTTGGCCGCGCGGGCGATTACGTGCGCCGAGCCAGTGCCGGTGCCGCCGCCCATTCCGCAAGTGATGAATACCATGTCCGTGCCGGCAACCGCCTGCTTGACTTCCTCGTAGCTCTCCTCGGCCGCCGCCTCGCCCACCGTGGGGTTCGAGCCCGCGCCCAATCCGCGCGTCTTCTTCCTTCCCAGGACCAGCTTGCGGTCGGCGTCAATCTTGAGCAGGTGCTGGGCGTCGGTGTTGGCCGCCACCAGCGTGGCTCCGGCAACGCCGATTCCGGCAAGCCTGTTGATGGTGTTCGAGCCCGAGCCGCCTGCGCCGAATACCACTATCTTGGGCGCGCTTTCCTGCAGCAGCTCGGCCAGTTCTTCGTCGTCCTTGGAGCGCTTCTTTCCTGCGGCGGGCGCGGCGTAAGCCTGCGGCTGCTTGGAAGAAGCCTTGCCTGCGAACATCTGGTCGAAGTCCATTTCAAACACCCATTCCCCGAATTAAACGAGTCAAAAAACCCCATAACCGCCGCCTCCAAAGGGAGGGCAGTAATTCTCAGAATGAGCAATTTTTTAAGGACACTTATTTTAATAACCCTTGCGGCGCGGCGTGTTGTGCCCGCCGGCTGCGCTGTTTGCCATGAACGCCAAGACCGTTTCCATTTTCAAAAATATAAAGTCTCTCAAAGTCCAGGGCGCCGAAAACGTGGCATCGGCCGCGGTCGACGCCCTGGCGCTCGATGCTTTTTCCTCCAAGGCCGCGGGTCGCAAGGCGTTCCTCCTCGGCCTCGGCAAAACCGCGGCGTTCCTCAAGACCGCCCGGCCCACCGAGCCCGCGCTGCGCAACGCCCTGCGCTTCATCGTGCTCAAGGCCAACACCTCGAAGGAGGAGTCGGTTGCCGCGCTTCGCACCCTCGTGGCGGACCAGGCCCGGCAATACCACGAGAACTCGCTTCAAACCAAGCTGAAAATCGCCGAATACGGCGCCAAGCTCGTGCCGGCCGGCGGAACAGTCTTGGTCCACTGCCATTCCTCTTCCGTAATGCGCGTGCTGAAAAAGGCCCGCGCCTCCGGCAAAAAGTTTTCCGTGGTCTGCCCCGAGACCAGGCCGCACTACCAGGGCAGGGTTTCCGCGCTCGAACTCTCGTCGTGCGGCATCCCGACAACCATGATAGTGGACTCGGCGGCCAACTGCTTACTCCAGCAGATGCGCGACTCCGACATCATGCTCGTCGGCGCCGACGCAATCACTTCCTCGGGCGACCTCGTGAACAAGATCGGAACGTCGCTGCTTGCCCAGGCCTCTTTCGAAGCCGGGAAGAAGGTCTACTGCTGCACCGGCATGCACAAGTTCGACCCCCTCACGCTCCAAGGCTGTGCCGAGCCCATAGAATACCGCCCCCCGGAAGAGCTGCTCGCCGACCTTTCGCCTGCCGGCCGCCGCAAGTTCGGGAAAGTCAGGGTAATCAACCCCGCGTTCGACCTCACGCCCGCCAAGCACGTCGAGGCCTACGTCACCGAGCTAGGCGTGATCCCGCCGGCGTCCCTGCTCTCGATTGCGTGGAGGGAGTTCGGCCTCGGAACCCTGCGCGAGTGAAGGAAGGGAGTATAATTGTTTCGTGCCGATTACAATTGCATTCATCCGTTGAACCGTTGCTGAAGAGAGGGACTGAAAAATGGTAAAGCTTGACGCGGAACTCAAAATCCACATCTTCGACGTCGAACAGGGCCAGAACGAAGTCGTCCTCAACGAGGAGCAGGCCAAGGAGCTGAACCTCGAAAAAGGCGACCGCGTCTTCCTCAAGACCAATTCGCACACCGCCGTTGCGCTTGTGGACCTGTCGCCGCACTACATCAAGCACGGCGAAATCGGCCTGTTCGACGAAGTCGCGGTTCAGCTCAACGCCCGCAACCACGAAAAGCTCTTCCTTCACAAGGAGCAGCGGCCGCTCTCGCTGGACTTCATCCGCAAGAAGCTCGACGGCGTCACGCTCTCCGACGAGGAAATCAAGACCATAATCGTGGACCTCATGGACCAGAAGTTCTCGGACGCCGAGCTTGCGGCCTTCGTGTCCGGCATCTACACTCGCGGCCTTGACAACGACGAAATCGCCTCGCTCACCGAGGCCATCTACGAGTCCGGCGACCACCTCTCTTTCCCAGACCACAAAATCATCGCAAGCGAGCACTCCATCGGGGGCGTGCCCGGCGACCGCGTCTCCATGATGATCGTGCCCATAGTCGCAAGCCAGGGAGTGATAATGCCCAAGACCGCGTCGCGCGCCATCTCCTCGGCGTCGGGGACCGCCGACGCCATGGAAACAATGTGCCCCGTCGCCCTGTCCAAGGACCAAATCCAGAAAGCGGTCAAGGAAGCCGGCGGCTGCCTGGTATGGGGCGGCGGCGTCAACATGGCTGCGGCGGACGACAAGCTCATCCGCATACGCCACCCGCTGAGGCTCGACCCCAACCCGCTTCTGCTCTCGTCCATCCTCGCCAAGAAAAAGGCCGAGGGCGCCAAGTACGTGCTGCTTGACATTCCAATCGGCAAGGGCGCGAAAATCGAGCGCCAGGAAGACGCCGAGGCCCTCGCCAAGATGTTCAAGGCCCTTGGCAAGCGCCTGGGAATGCAGATCAACTCCATTCTCTCGGACGGCTCGCAGCCCCTGATTCCGTCCATCGGCCCGGCGCTCGAGGCCCGCCACGTGCTTGGCTGCCTTTCCGTCGGCGGGTGCGGCTTCAACCCCCTGAACGAAAAGGCGTGCGTAATGGCCGGCGTCATCTTCCACATGGTGGGCAAGACAAAGTCCCAGGAAGAAGGCTACAAACTGGCGCGCCACGCCCTGGAGTCCAAGGAAGCGTACAGGACGTTCCTGAAAATCATAAAGGCGCAGGGCGGCGACCCCGGCATCAAGCCCGATGACATTCCGGTCGGGAAATACCGCCACGAAATCAAGGCGGACTACGACGGCCGCATAATAGGCTTCAACAACAAGGTCATCTTCCGCGTCTGCCGCGCGCTCGGCGCGCCGACGGACAAGGGCGCCGGAATGGTGCTGAAGAAGAAAATCGGCGACGCCGCGCTTGGGGGCGAAGTGCTCTACGAACTCTACTCTGACTCCGACTCAGCGCTCAAATACGTCCTGGGCAGAATCAAGGAATACCCCGTGGTCGAAGTCGAGAAAGTAATCCTGAAAATGGTCTGACGTTTTTGCGTCAACTGCCGAACGGCAACAGCATTTTAAGCCTGGGCCTTGAAAATGCAAAAAGAGTTGGAAAAAATGATTGAAGTCAGGTTCCACGGAAGGGGCGGCCAGGGCGCAATCACGGCCGCCGAAATTCTCGCCACGGCCGCGTTCCTGGACGGCAAGGAGTCCCAGGCCTTCGGCTCGTTCGGCCCCGAGCGCACGGGCGCGCCGGTGATGTCGTTCTGCCGCATTGACGACAAGCAAATCAGGCTCCACCAGCAGGTCTACGAGCCTGACTACGTGGTCGTGCTCGACGAGACGCTGCTGTCGTCGGTCAACGTCTTCGACGGCGTCAAGAAGACGGGCAAGGCGATTTTCGCAACCAAGGAGCAGCCCGCCGCGTTCTTCGCCCAGGCCAACGGCATCGTAGTCGACACGGTGGACGCTTATGCAATTGCCAAGGAAAAAATCGGCCGTCCGATAGTCAACACGGCGTTGCTTGGCGCCATAGCCCGCGCGACCGGCATAGTGTCGATGGACTCGCTGAAAAAGGCCATACAAGAGCGCTTCCCGAAGGAGCTTGCGGAAAAGAACATCGCCGCCGCTACCGCCTGCTACGACTCCTGCACGGCCTGAAAACCCGTCTTTTTATTCCCGTTTTTTCATTAGTCTTCCGTGGAACCCCTAAGAAAACTTCCCAAGACCTTCGCAGACGCCCAATTCAGCTGCCAGCGATGCGGTCGCTGCTGTTCGCCCGCCAATCTCTCCGGCAGGCCGATGGAGCCTGCGCTGGATCCAAAGAAGTGCACAGAATTACGCTGGAGCAAATCCAAAGGCAAGTTTACGTATTCTTGTGCAATCCATAAAGAACGTCCTTCGATGTGCATAGCGTTTCCCTTTGACCAGCGCGCTCCTGGGGTTGTGATGTTGCCCGAACTCATAAAATGCCCCGCCTCGGAGGCGCTTCTGCAGAAGTTCAAGAACGCGCAGAAGCCTGGCAAGATCTAGAAATAGGCGTTTTTATTCTTCGCCTCCCTTTTTTTGCCATATGGCAAAACCGCGGCAAGTCGCCGGCTTTCTCAACAAGTTCCTTTGCGTTTCCCGCTTCAGCGACGACTCCAAGAACGGCCTCCAATACGACGCGAAGCGTCCAGTGGAAAGGATTGCTTTCGCGGCCGACGCCTGCCTCGACACTTTTCAGAAAGCACTTGGCGCCGATTGCCAAATGATTGTCGTTCATCATGGCTTGTTATGGAGGAAGTCCGCGCCAACGCCGCTTCTGCGCAGCCGCCTCGCGTTCCTTCGCCGCAGCGGCCTTTCGCTGTACGCCTGCCACTTGCCCCTCGACGCCCACGTTCTAGTCGGCAATAATGCGGTAATGTGTAACGCCCTGGGCGTTCGCAACAGGAAAAAATTCGGCGAGTATCACGGGGTTTATTGCGGCTTTTCGGGCGAAATAACGGCAACGACCGTGCAAAATCTTGCCGGAAAAGTGCGGAAAATAGTGCGTTCCCCCTCTCTTCCGAAAGTCTTCAAGTTCAACGACAGAAAAGTGAGGCGCGTGGGAATCGTTTCGGGCGGCGCGGCCTTCGTCCTCCCGGAGGCGGCGCGCAAGAGGCTTGATTGCATAATCCTCGGCGAGTTCAAGCACGGCGCCTTCCACGACGCGCAAGAACTCGGCGTTTCGGTAATCGAGGCGGGTCATTACTGTACCGAAACGCTCGGCGTCAAGGCCCTCATGCCCGTTTTGGAAAAAGAGTTCGGCGTCGAGGCGGTTTTCGTAAAGTCGCCGACCGATATGTGATTGTAGTGCCTGAACATTTTAGGGGAAAGTTCATTAAAAACGAAGCACGGATGTAGTGCCTAACTTTTTTGGTGAAAAAAATGAGAGTCAACGGACGAAATTACAAGACGGTATGGTACGAAAACGGCACGGTCAAGATGATTGACCAGCATCTTTTGCCCTTCAAGTTCGCGGTCTTTTCCTCGCGCGACTACAAGGCCACTTCGGCCGCAATCAAGTCGATGAAAGTCCGCGGCGCGGGCGCCATCGGCGCGGCCGCAGGCTTTGCCATGGCCCAGGCCTTCCGCCAGGCCCCGAAGTCCGGCGAATCGAAATTCTTTGCCTTCGCCGAAAAGGCGAGGCGCGAAATCCGCGCCACCCGCCCCACGGCGGTTGACTTGTTCTACGCAGTCGACCTGGTGTTTTCCACCGCAGCAGCCCAGGCGGACTTGGCCGCGGCAGCCAAGGCTGCCGAGTTGGCCGCGCAAAAATATGCCTTTGAACTCGAAGAAGCCGGGAAAAAAATCGGCGAGCACGGCTCGAAACTCGTCCGTTCGGGTTCCACCATTCAAACCCACTGCAACGCCGGGTGGCTTGCCTTCGTGGACTGGGGCAGCGCCCTCGCCCCCGTTTACTATGCCAAGCGCCAGGGAAAAAAGGTCTTCGTCCTTGTCGACGAGACGCGCCCGCGCCTGCAGGGCGCGCGCCTGACCGCGTGGGAACTTTCGCAGGAAAAAATCGCGCACAAAATCATTCCCGACGGCGCCGCGGCATCTTTCCTGCAAAAGGGAGAGACGGACCTGGTCATAGTCGGCGCGGACCACATAGCGGCCAACGGCGACGTCGCCAACAAAATCGGCACGCTTCCCCTCGCAATTGCTGCGAAATATTTCGGCGTGCCGTTCTACGTCGCAGCGCCTCTTTCCACTTTTGACTTCTCGACAAAAACGGGCAAGGGCATTAGGATAGAGGAACGGGGCGGCGAAGAGGTTTCGCGGGTTTCCGAAGGCGCGTCCTCGGTCCGCCTTTCCAACCCGTCTTCTCCCGTCGCCAATCCCGCGTTCGACGTCACTCCTGCAAAACTGGTCTTTGGGTTCGTCACACCCAAAGGAATATTTACCCCGGCTTCCATTCGCAGTCTGTTGCGGTGATTTTTCTATGGCTGAACAATATTCGGGTGTAAAGTTCCAGGTCGCGCTCGACAAGCATCCGCCGGAATTCTCGTCCTACGAGGCGCGCCTCGCCGACGAGCTGTGCTACTGGGGGCGCGTGTTCGCCAGGCACGGCATGAGTCCGGAATACGAGCACGGCGGAAAGACGGGGTCCGCGGGCAACCTTTCGTTCCGCACCCTCTGCGGGTTTGCCATCAAGCCCACGGGAGTCAGGCTGTCGTCCCTGTCGCGCCGTTCCCTGGTCAGCGTGTTTTTCAGCGACTTTTCCCAGGGCCGCGTGGTTGCCCAGGGCCTGCATTCGCCGTCTTCCGAGGCCAGCCTCCACTCCGCGATTTACGCCGCAAGGCCGGGCGTCAACGCGATTTTCCACGGTC
>CAYVQS010000019.1:0-2871 GCA_964453195.1 Microcaldota archaeon
CTACACCATTTCCTTCAAGGGATGCGATGACTCCCTCGAGAAGGTCTTTGGTTCCGCGCCCATCACTCCCTCAGAAATGACGAAGAAGATTTGGGCATACGTCAAGCGCAACAAGATCGCAGGAAAGTAAGCCGGTCTCCGGCTTTTTTCTTCTTTTTTATTTTTTCCCCCTTTTCTCCCTGTTTTTTGCCTCCCTTTAGCCGGGCGGTTTCCGCCGCAGGGCACTGTTTTTTCCGCCTGCAAGTCCGTTCCGCGTGTGCGGAAAACTCAATGGTTTATTAGCGGGGAAATCCACTGGTTTTCCTATATGGCCTCGTTCAACGTGGCGTGGGAGCGCCAGCACCGCGCGCTTTCTGCAGTCGGCAAGACGCACCCGGTGATAGGCGACGCGCTTTCGGTGCTCGAGTCCTCGATAGGCAAGCGCGAAGTGATGCCGGCGAGGATGGGACACAAGATTGGCCGTGCCTACGAGCTTCTTCGCTCTGCCAACCCGTCCATCCACCCCTTCGCACCCGAAGTCGTGGCCGCCGCGCTTCTGCCCCGCAGGTTTGAGATCGAGGACCTGCACGGCCGCGAGGTTTCAAAAGCGCATTCTGCGGCCAACGAGATCCTCGACAACTACCACCGCGGGCTGCACGGCCTGGGCGGCTTCAAGGGCTACAAAAGCAACGTTTCGCAGGGCACGGTCGCAGGCATACGCGCCGCAATCAAGGACCCGCGCGCGATAATGCTCATGGTCAACGACTTTCGGCGCCACCTCGAGGAGGAGGCCAACCCGCGGACCCAGCAGAGGATGGCGCGCAACGCGCTGTCGTTCTGGGCGCCGCTTGCCGAGACGATGAGCTGGAACATCGCGGCGGAAATAGAGGACACGGCGTTCCAGATACTCCATCCGCGCGAATTCGCCGAGGTCTCGCGCGCCATCGAGCACTCGCGCGACTCCGAGCACGCGACCGAGCTCGTGGGCCACGTCCGGCGCATCGTGCGCGAGACCGGCGAGCCGGCCATCACCCAGTGGCGCGTCAAGGGAGTCTACCGCATCTTTCGCACCTACGAAAAGTCGCTGGAGGCCGCAAAGCGGCAGGCCGGGACGTGCCAGAAGATTCTCGCCACCCCGCTCCGATTCAATGCCGCAAAAGTGCTTTCCGAAAGCGAGCGGGAAAAACTGGGAGTAGGGGGCAGGGGGCAGTGGGAAATCCTGGTCGGCAGGCTCGCCGACCTCCAGTCGCTTCCCGAACAGAGGAGGAAAAGCGAGGAAGAACAGCTGCGGCGCATAGCGGAGAAAATAGACCACGCCCTTGCGGAGGCCGGCCGGACCAATTCGGAACGCGCCGCGGAAAAGTTCCTGCTGCGCGCCGAGGGCAACCGGCGCGAGCTTTTCAAGCGCGTCGAGAAGACCGGCGCTGCAAGCGAAACGGACGCAAAGACGCGGACGCTGAAGTCCACGCTTGAGGGGATAAAGGACTACCTGGGCGTGCGCGTAATCCTGATTGGCAACAACCCGGCGGCGGCAATCGAGGTGGGCAACGCCGTGGCACAACGGCTTCCAGCAAGGCTGGCGGGCCTGCAGCACTGGAAGGAGCGCGACCGCGACTTCTTCGCCGCGCCCAAAGACAGCGGCTACCGCGCGTACCACGTGGTTTTCCGCGGCAACATCAAGAAGCGCCGGACGCGGGCGGAAATCCAGTTCACCACGCGCAACGCCCACCTGCGCAACCAGGTGTATGCGCCGCACTTTGTTTACAAGGACGAGCTGCATCCCGCGCAAGCCGAAATCGGCGGGGAGCTGGAGTCGCTGAAGCGCGACCTGCTTAGAAGCGTCAAGGCCTACGAGTTGAAGAGCCTGGGCTTGGGAAAATAGGTTGCGGCTCAGCCCAGCGACACGAGGTGCCGCACGACCGCCTCGGGCTCTCCTGAAAAGCCGCTTTTTTTCTGCACGACCACGGCCTCTATTTTCTTCCCTTCCAAATATTCCCGCTTGAGCTCGAGCACGGTGGAGACGTCGACCGAGAGGCTCTTGATTCCAAGCAGCTCCATGGCTTCGCGGCCGAAGAACGCGGCGCGCACTTTTCCTGTCTCGTCGGACAACTCTGCGTTTACCACGAGGAATTCGCGCGAATTAGTGGAGGAGCAGTTGGGGCATCGAATTCCTTCGTGTTCTCCTGTTTTTTCGTTGGGTTGGGGATTGGCGGTTGGTGCATTATTTTCGTTTTCTTTTTCCTCTACCAAAAGCCGTGCGTGCCCGTCTTCGGTTCCAGACGCGGGCGTGCGCAGCTTTTCGAACTCCTGCGAGACGAAGCCCGTGGAGACGGTGGCGTTGCAGTCCTTGCATTTCCTGACGACCTGGCCGCCCAGCAGCCGCGACACTTTGGCCGTCACTACCGACTCTTCGCCGGATGCCAGTTCGCCGATTTTCCTGGCGGAATACAGGCTTTTCCACACGGCTTCCTTGTCCGGAAGCCAGTGGTCTTTTGGATTGAGGATTACGCGGCCTTTCCAGCCGACGTGCACTTCCAATTCTTCCGCCTGCGGCCCGCGTGGCGCGTCGTTTCCCGCCGCGCGGTTTCCGTACGTGCCGCGGCCGGGCTCATTTTTCCTGGCGTAGGCGGATTCTATTTTCATGGCGTCGCCGACGAACGCGCGGGCGGCGAGTTCGGCATTGCGGTCCCACAGCACAAGCGCTGCGCTTCCGGTCTCGTCGCCTGCCAGGCACCTAAGCACCTTTCCACGCTTGCCGGCCTTGGAGACGAATTCCTTCATTTCCCCGCTGCGAAGCAGCCTGCAGAAAAAGTCGAATTCCTGGTCATCCTGGGTGATTTGCGAGATTTTCCTGGTGGAGACGGGGTTTTTGGGAATCATTGCGGCGCGGCG